>JBCCWS010000040.1 GCA_039193195.1 Pseudomonadota bacterium | reverse complement strand
TCGGTCCCGCCAACGTGTCGATACGCTGGTTTGAGGATGGCAAGCTCAACGCGGCGGCGAACTGCCTCGATCGCCATCTAGAGGAGCGCGGAGACCAGGTCGCGATCATTTGGGAAGGTGATGATCCCAGCGAACACGAGCACATCACCTACCGCGATCTCCACCAATGCGTCTGCCGCTTCGCCAACGCCCTGCAGGACCTCGGTATCGAAAAGGGTGATCCGGTCACGATCTACCTGCCGATGATTCCCGAGGCCGCTGTCGCAATGCTGGCCTGCGCCCGCATCGGTGCACCCCACGCGGTGGTCTTCGGCGGCTTCTCACCGGAAGCCCTCGCCGGGCGCATCGCCGACTGCGGCTCACGCCTGGTCATCACCTCAGACGAGGGCATGCGCGGAGGCAAGCGAGTGCCCCTGAAGGCTAGCGTCGACGCGGCGCTAGCGTCCGTCGACTCGGTCGAACACGTTGTGGTCGTGCGGCGCACGCACGGCAAGATCGCGTGGGAAGAGGGCCGCGATCGCTGGTACCACGACCTGGTGTCTAAGGCCTCCCCGCACTGCCCGCCGGTGCCAATGGAGGCCGAGGCACCCTTGTTCATCCTCTACACCTCCGGCTCCACCGGCAGCCCCAAGGGCGTGTTGCACACCACCGGTGGCTACATGGTCTACGCCTCCATGACACACGAGTACATCTTCGATACGCAGGAAGGTGACGTGTACTGGTGCACAGCCGATGTCGGTTGGGTAACGGGTCACAGCTACATCATTTACGGCCCGCTCGCTAACGGCACCACGACGGTGATGTTCGAGGGCGTCCCGAGCTACCCCGACTACTCGCGCTTTGGGCAGATCATCGACAAGCACGGCATCACCCAGCTGTACACCGCGCCTACGGCCGTTCGTGCGCTGATGCGCGAGGGCGAAACGTGCATGGCGAACAGCAGCCGAAAGACCCTGCGACTGCTCGGCTCGGTCGGTGAGCCCATCAACCCGGAGGCCTGGGACTGGTATCACCGGGCCGTTGGCAATTCGATGTGCCCCATCGTTGACACCTGGTGGCAAACGGAGACAGGCGGCGTGCTGATCACGCCCCTGCCCGGCGTGTCGGCGCAAAAGCCAGGCTCGGCCACACGACCGTTCTTCGGCGTAAAGCCGGCATTAGTGGATAACGAAGGAAATGAGCTGGAGGGAGACGCCGATGGCATCCTCGTCATCAAAGACAGCTGGCCAGGACAAATGCGAACGCTTTACGGAGATCACGAGCGATTCGTCAACACCTACTTCACCAACTATCCGGGCAGCTACTTCACCGGTGACGGCGCACGACGCGACGGCGACGGCGACTACTGGATCACGGGTCGCGTGGATGACGTCGTCAACGTATCCGGGCATCGAATGGGTACCGCTGAAGTCGAAAGCGCCCTGGTGGCTCACGAAGCAGTCGCGGAAGCAGCGGTGGTTGGCTACCCGCACGATCTCAAAGGGCAAGGGATCTACGTTTACGTGACCCTCGCCGCCGGCCTTGAGCCCTCGCCGGAGCTCACCAAGGCGCTGCGCGCTTGGGTTCGCCAAGAGATCGGCCCCATAGCGGCGCCAGATCTAGTGCAGTTCGCGCCCGGCCTACCCAAGACGCGCTCCGGCAAGATCATGCGCCGCATCCTGCGTAAGATTGCTGCTAACGATACCGATAACCTCGGCGATGTCTCTACGCTGGCGGAACCCGCCGTCGTCAGCGACCTCGTCGAGAATCGCTTAAACAAGGGCTAGGGCGCCGAAGATGGCGCATCGAGAACGGAGGATGCCATGCCCAACTCAGTGATCGTCGGCGCTGCACGCACGCCGATCGGAAACTTCAACGGTAGCCTGGCGACGCTGTCCGCCGACAAGCTCGGCACCATCGCCATACGCGCGGCGCTCGAACGCGCTGGTTGCGCGCCAGAACTCGTCGACGAGGTGACGCTGGGGCAAGTCCTCACCGGCGGTGCGGGTCAGAACCCCGCCCGCCAAGCGGCCATCAACGCGGGAGTACCCAAAGAGCGCACAGCGATCACGATCAACCAGATCTGTGGCTCCGGCCTACGCGCAGTCGCCCTCGCCCACCAGGCCATCATCGCCGGCGACGCAGATGTGGTAGTGGCCGGTGGCCAGGAAAGCATGAGCGGGTCACCCCATGTGAGTCACCTGCGAGGCGGCGTGAAGATGGGCCCAGCGACTCTCGTCGACAGCATGCTCGTGGATGGCCTACAGGACGCGTTCAGTGGCATGCACATGGGCATGACCGCCGAGAACGTGGCGAAGGCCTACGAGATCGATCGCGAACGCCAGGACGCGTTCGCGGCCGATTCTCAACACAAGGCGTCGGCGGCCATTGAAGCCGGCGCATTCGCCGATGAGATCGTGGCTGTCGAGGTGCCAGGTCGCAAGGGCGTCACCGTAGTGTCCGCCGATGAGTTTCCGCGTCCGGAAACGACAGCCGGGGGGCTTGCGAGGCTGCGCCCCGCCTTCGACAAAGAGGGCTCTGTCACCGCTGGCAACGCCTCGGGCCTGAACGACGGCGCCGCTGCCTTGGTCGTGACGCACGAGGAGTATGCGCACCGGCACGGCATGGTGCCACTGGCACGCATCGCTTCCTGGGCGACCGCTGGCGTGGATCCTAATCTGATGGGCACAGGTCCGATCCCCGCGTCGCGCCGCGCGCTCGAGAAAGCCGGATGGAGTATTGGCGAGCTCGATCTGATCGAAGCCAACGAGGCCTTCGCGGCTCAAGCCATCGCGGTCAACGATGCCCTTGGCTGGGATCTTAGTAAGGTCAACGTGAACGGCGGTGCCATCGCGCTCGGACACCCCATCGGGGCCTCCGGTGCTCGCGTCCTCACCACGCTGGTCCATGCCATGATCAAACGTGAGGCACGACGCGGTCTGGCCACCCTGTGCATCGGCGGCGGCATGGGCATCGCCGTGTGCATCGAACGGGACTGATTCCCTAGCTCGTGAACGGAGAGGTTTCCCTATGAGTAAGACAGCAATCGTCACTGGCGGCACGCGGGGCATCGGCGAAGCGATCTGCCTGGGCCTGAAGCAGGCTGGCTACAAGGTAGCCGCCGTGTACGCAGGCAATGAGGAACGTGCGCAAGCGTTCCGCAACCGGACCGGCATCGCCACCTTCCGCTTCGACGTGGCCAATTCGGACCAGTGTGCGGAAGGGGTGTCCATGATCGAGCGCGATCTCGGGCCGACCGACATCCTGATCAACAACGCCGGCATCACCCGTGACGGCACCATGCACAAGATGAGTCACGAGAATTGGCAGCAGGTGATCGACACCAACCTCGGCGGCTGCTTCAACATGTGCCACGCCGTGCTGCCAGGCATGCGGGAGCGCAACTTCGGGCGCATCGTCAACATCGGCTCCATCAACGGACAGGCCGGTCAGTACGGCCAGGTGAACTACGCGGCCGCCAAGTCGGGCATCCACGGCTTCACCAAGGCGCTGGCCCAGGAAGGCGCAGCGAAGGGCATCACCTGCAACGCGATCGCCCCGGGCTACATCGATACCGACATGGTCGCTGCCGTGCCCGAGCGCGTGCTGGAGAAGATCATCGCCAAGATCCCCGTGGGGCGCCTTGGCCATGCGGATGAGATCGCCCGCGGCGTCTTGTTTCTGGTGGCGGATGAGGCCGGGTTCGTAACCGGATCGACCCTCTCTATTAACGGCGGACAACACATGTACTGACGCGTTGCGCATTTTGGCTTCCGCAAAGCCCGCAGCGTGCACTGCACACTGCGGGTTTTCCTTTTTAATCAGTAGTTACCGCATCTATATTGTGCGGCGCACATAAAAGTGATAGGCTGTATCTGACGTCCACGGAACGTCTCCCAACAACCTCAGGAGCCTCACCATGAGCACCGCCCCTTTCGAGTTCGACACCCTCCTCAAGGGCTACCCAGACCTGGCCTCTCGCACGCAGGAAGTGAGCCGCATCTACCTCGATGCCACCAGCGAGATCCTACGCGAGCAGGCGGCTACCGCCGAGAAGCTGGTCGACTTTGGCGTCCGCGCCATGCGCCTGCCGGAGAAGACCGAACCGGCTGAATTCTTCGCTGATCGCCTGCAGCAGCAACGTGAGCTGCTGGACACAGTGAGCGCCAGCGCGGAGAAGATCATCGCGCAGGTCAACGACGCCAGTCACAAGGCCTTCAGCGCCTGGGCCGATGTGGTCACGCCCGAAGGCAACGCCTAAGTCCGTAACAATCCCCGCGCCGGGCCGGTCACGCCGGCACGGCGCTGAGGGGGCTGACGATGCGCCTCATACGCAAGCAGAAGAATCGTCGACTCTACGACACGGTGGATCGACGCAACATCACCCTTCAGGAGCTCGCCCGACTGATCGGCGCGGGTGAGCAAATCCAGGTAGAAGATGGCACCAACGGTGAGAACATCACCCGTACGATCCTCCTCCAGATCTTGCTGGAACAGGAATCCCCCGGCCGCGTGCTGCTCTCGGAAGCCTTCCTCGAATCCCTGATCCGCCTCGGCCACAACCCGCTGCAACAGATGGCCTCGAACTACCTCGACGCCAGCCTCGCAGCCTTCGAACGCTATCAATCGGAAATCGCCGAACGTTGGCGCGCCGATGCCAAAGCCATGAGTCACCCTGCGGAAGTGCTGACCGAGGCCGCGCAACGCTCGCTCAGCAGCTGGATCTCGATGCAGCGCTCGATCTTTGATGCCTGGTCCGGCCGCGGGCCCAAGCCACCGCCCGACGCCGCCCCCGACTCGGACGAACAAAACGATTAGCTGACAAGGAAACGCCCGTGCAACTCGACGGCAAACTCATCATCATCACCGGCGCGGCCGGCGGACTTGGGCGGGCGATGGCCCAAGAGCTCTCGGGCATTGGCGCGCACCTCGCGCTGGTCGATCTGGATCAGGACGCCGCCCAGTCCGTCGCAGACAATCTGAACACCCCCGCCAAAGCCTACGCGGCCAACATCGCTGACGAGGCCGCGGTAGATGACCTCTACGCGAGCATCGCGAGAGACTTCGGGTCCAACCTTCATGGGCTGATCAACAACGCTGGCATCACCCGCGATGGTCTGTTGGTAAAGGCAAGGGACGGTGAGATCGTCTCGCAGATGACGCTCGATGCCTGGCAAGCGGTGATCAACGTCAACCTCACTGGAGTGTTCCTCATGGGTCGCGGCGCTGCTAAGCAGATGATCAACTCGCAGAGCCAAGGCGTGATCGTGAACATCGCCAGCATCTCCAAGGCGGGCAACATGGGACAGAGCAACTACGCCGCCGCTAAGGCGGGGGTGGCCTCGCTCGCCGTTGTGTGGGCCCAGGAGTTGGCGCGCTACGGTATCCGAGTGGCCTCCATCTCCCCCGGCTTTTCGGACACGCCCATGGTGGCTGCGGTCAAACCTGAAGCGCTGGAGAAGCTGGCAGCGAAGATCCCCTGCAAGCGCCTCGGCGATCCGGCAGAGATCGCTCACACGGTAAGATTCTGTTTTGAGAACGACTACCTCACTGGCCGCGACATCGCCATCGACGGCGGCCTGAGGATCTAGCCGTGGAGAACGTGCTCGTGAAGACCCCGAAGCCGCCATCGTTGAAGTCACTGTACGGGCTCACCAAGCCGGCACGGCGCCTGTCCGCGCACCTGGCGCAGCACCCTGACTTGCTGGTCAAAATGCCGCTGAAGTACGCCGCTGGCGTAGGCGCCCTGGGTGCCTACGCGGTCGGCCGAACCCTTGGGCTCAAACCAGCGCCCGTGCGCGAGCCGGCGCGCGGCGACCGACGCTTTCGCGACGACGCGTGGGCCGAGAGCCTCCCCTTCGACCTACTCAAGCAGCACTACCTTCTCGCCGCCGAGGCGGCTGAATCCCTTGTCGCGCAGACGCCGGACTTCGAAGGCAAGGAAGCAGAGCAAGCGCGCTTCTGGCTGGGTCAGCTCACCAGTGCCGCATCCCCTGACAACGTGCCCTTTACCAATCCTCAAGTGGTGCGCAAGACGCTGGAGACGGGCGGCGCGAACCTACGCCGCGGGCTCGCCAATCTGCTCGAGGACTTCTCCCCCGAGCAGGGCCAGCTGCGGATCAGCATGACGGACAGCTCGGCCTTTGAGGTGGGTAAGAACGTCGCCACGACGCCCGGTAAAGTAGTATTTCGCAACGACCTCATCGAGCTGTTGCAGTTTACGCCGACCACGCAGACGGTACACAAGACACCTCTGATGATCGTGCCGCCGTGGATCAATAAGTACTACATCCTCGATCTACGTGAGGACAACTCGCTCATCCGCTGGCTCGTGGGTCAGGGCTACACCCTGTTTGTAATCTCCTGGGTGAACCCCGACAGCTCCCTCGCCCATATCGACTTCGCCGACTACATGCGCTTGGGCATCATGGAGGCACTGAATGCGGTGGAGCAGGCGACGGGCGAGCGCCGCGTAAACGCCGTTGGCTATTGCATCGGCGGCACGCTACTCGCTGCTACCCTGGCGCGTATGGCGTCGGAGAACGACGAGCGCATCGCGACTGCCACTTTCCTCACCACCCAGGTGGACTTCAGCGAGGCCGGCGAGCTAGGCGTGTTCATTGATGACGCACAGCTCGACATGCTCGAGCAGCAGATGGAACGGCGCGGCTACCTGGACGGTGCCACCATGGCCGGCAGTTTCAACATGCTGCGCGCCAATGACTTGATCTGGTCCTTTGTGATCAACAACTACCTACTGGGTGAGAAGCCGAAGGCCTTCGACCTGCTCTATTGGAACTCGGACGCGACGCGCATGCCGAGAGCAATGCATATGTACTACCTGCGCAACATGTACCTGCACAATCGCCTCGTGCAGCCTGATGCGCTGGAGCTCGACGGCGTGCCTATCGATCTTCGACGGGTGAGTATCCCTGTCTACCTACAGTCCTCCGTCGACGACCATATCGCGCCCTACCCCTCCGTCTACAAGGCCACGGAGCACTACAGCGGCCCGGTAACCTTCATGCTGGCCGGGTCCGGCCATATCGCTGGGGTGGTCAACCCACCGTCGGCGAACAAGTACTTCTACATGACCAACGACGCCGTACCGCCGTCCGTTGAGGCATGGAAGGCTGGCGCCGAGCGCCACGACGGGTCCTGGTGGCCGCACTGGGATGCGTGGCTGCAAGTTCGCTCTGGCGGACAGGTGTCCGCCCGTCAACCAGGCTCGGAGAAGCTACCCGCCCTTGAGGACGCCCCTGGCACCTACGTAAGCGCCTAGGAATAGAACGAGGTTGCCGACGTCAGCCTCCCCTGGCGGAGCCGACGCCTAATGACGACGATCGCTTAGGGATTAAGCGCCGTCTGCTCTTCTTCGGTCAGCACGCGAGAGCGCAGGAGGAAGCGAACGCCCTCTGGTGCCTCAAGCGAAAACCCCGCCCCGCGCCCGGGTACCACGTCTACCGTCAAGTGAGTGTGTGCCCAGCGCTCGAACTGGGACGCGCTCATGTAGAAGGGGCAGCCGGCAACGTCGCCCAGATGCACATCGCTAGCGCCCACCTTGAACTCCCCTAAGGGGTAGCACATGGGCGCGCTGCCATCGCAACAGCCCCCAGACTGATGGAACATCAAGTCCCCGTGGGTGGCCTGCAGCTTGCGCACCAGCGCCTCAGCGGCTTCGGTCATCGCGACTCGTTCAGTCACTTCCGTTCTCCCAATAAGAAAGCGGCCGCGGAGGCAAGGCCCCCGCGACCGCGTTGTGCCTTCGATGGCTCCCGAATCAGAAGAATCCGAGCGCCTTCGGGCTGTAGCTTACCAGCAGGTTCTTCGTGTGCTGGTAGTGATCGAGCATCATCTTGTGATTCTCGCGACCGATACCCGACTGCTTGTAGCCGCCGAACGCGGCGTGCGCCGGGTACAGGTGGTAGCAGTTGGTCCACACCCGACCGGCCTGGATGCCGCGACCGAAGCGGTAGGCACGGTTGCCGTCGCGGCTCCACACGCCGGCGCCGAGACCGTAGAGCGTGTCGTTAGCGATCTCCAGTGCTTCCTCGTCAGAGGAGAACTTGGTCACGGCGAGCACCGGACCGAAGATCTCTTCCTGGAAGACGCGCATCTTGTTGTGGCCCTCCAGCACGGTGGGCTCGACATAGTAGCCGTCGTCGAACTCGCCGCCGAGGCGGTTGCGGTTGCCGCCCGTGAGCACCTTGGCCCCTTCCTGGCGTCCGATGTCGATATAGCTCAGGATTTTCTCCAGCTGATCGTTGGACGCCTGGGCACCTATCATGGTGTCAGCCTGCAGGGGGTTACCTTGGCGAACGGCCTTTACCCGCTCCACGGCACGCTCCATGAAGCGATCGTAGATCGACTCATGTACCAAAGCGCGCGACGGGCAGGTGCACACTTCACCCTGGTTGAGGGCGAACATGGCGAAGCCTTCCAGGCACTTGTCGAAGTAGTCGTCGTCCGCGTCGAGCACATCCTCGAAGAAAATGTTGGGCGACTTGCCGCCAAGCTCCAAGGTAACCGGGATCAGGTTCTCCGACGCGTACTGCATAATCAGACGGCCGGTAGTGGTCTCACCGGTAAACGCAATCTTGGCAATGCGCGGGCTGGAGGCCAGCGGCTTGCCCGCTTCCACCCCGAAGCCATTGACGATGTTGAGCACACCAGGGGGCAAGATGTCAGCGATGAGGTCCATGACGGCCAGGATGCCGAAGGGCGTCTGCTCCGCGGGCTTCAGCACGACACAGTTGCCTGCTGCTAGCGCCGGGGCCAGTTTCCAAGCGGCCATCAGGATCGGGAAGTTCCAGGGGATGATCTGACCCACCACCCCGAGGGGCTCGTGGAAGTGGTACGCCACCGTGTCGTCGTCGAGCTCAGCCAGAGAGCCCTCCTGGGTCCGGATGCACGCCGCGAAGTAGCGGAAGTGATCCACCGCAAGCGGCAGGTCGGCCGCCGTGGTCTCACGGATCGGCTTGCCGTTATCGATGGTCTCGATGGTGGCGATGTCCGGCAGGTTCGCTTCCAGGCGGTCGGCGATCTTCAGCAGAAGCGCAGCACGTTCCGTGGGTGACGTGCGCCCCCAGGCATCGCGCGCGGCATGGGCGGCGTCTAGCGCCTTGTCGACATCGGCAGCAGAGGAGCGAGCGACCTGGCAGACCGGACGACCGGTCAGAGGGCTTACGTTGTCGAAGTAACGACCCTCGGCGGGGGCCACCCAGTTGCCGCCGATGAAGTTGTCGTAGCGTTGGCGCACGGTAATGCGCTCCGTGACGGAGGCGAGCGCCACCTCCGGCGTAATCGTAGTGGGTTGATCCATGTGACTTTCATCCTCCCGGAGGCGAGTGGTGTCGCGGCCGGGACCCCCCCGTGCCGTTGCGCCATATCACCAGTACGTGCAATCGATCACTATTCGCGATACGACGGATGCCGCCTTCGGAAAACCCGTATGTGCAGCGCACCACAAATTATGACGTATGAACTGTCGATTGTGCACCGCCGGCGAGCGAATGACCACCCCGTGAGGGGCTCGCTCCCTTGCCCTGCCGTAGCTCGACGGCGAGCCTTGTCATTTGGACCTACTTTAGGCTCTTGACCTAAAGCTTTTTGTAGCAAGGTGGAGTCCGCGCATCTTTGTACCAGCCTCCCGACATGAGCGCTTCTGCGCCCCTGAGACCGTTCCTGGAAGACCTCGCCTTCGAGGCGCTCGAGGGTTCACCGCGGGGCGGGGCGCGGGCGTACGAGGGATCGAGCGGAAGGAACCCGTGGCGGTAGTCGAAGCAGGACTGTCCGGGAAAGACCGATAGGGGGAGTCCACATGAAACTGAACGCCCTGAGTGAAGTTGAACAGATTGAAGGTGCCGCTTACGCGCCGCCACCGCCCTCGCCCATGAAGATCGCACGAGCGAAAGAGCCACCCGACGCTCTACTGCCGTTGGCGGTCATGCCCGGATCCAACTCCGCCCAGTTGCCGCTAGCGGAGAGCGGCCCCGCGTAAGAGAACGTGTCGAGCACCTGAGCGCCGTCGCCAAAGTCTCGACCAGCGCCAGGCTCGCGAAGCCGTGAACGCCGATACCGTCACCCTCCGGCGCCGGTGCCCCCGAACACACGTAGGTTTGATCGGCCTTGCTGCCTCCGTCCACATTGGTCAGCGTGACGTCCACGTCAGAGCCCGATCGCGTCGCCGTCATCTGAGCGCTATCGAAGGCCTCCTCGAGAGCGAAGAACCCAAGCCCAAAGCCGTTGATATTGTTACCTACGTAGCAGCCCGCCTGCTCGAACTGATCGTCCGCGTCCTGGTTCTGTACCTTGATGAAGATGTTGTCGACGCCAGCGCCGACGTTGAGCAGCACACCTGTGTACTGCAAGGCAGTACCGCTGTTCTGCACGAAGGCCGATGCTTGGTCGCCGCCGCTCGGCAGCGCCACCAAGTCCGTGTCGAAAGCTCGTGGTTCGCCTGCGTTGCCGGTGGTGTGGTCGATGGCGGGGCCCGCGACTGCTGCGCTACCCGTGTGAACTCGTGCTCAGTTTCTGGTGCGATGCACGAACTGAACATCCGAACCGCCGCCTGCTTCCCGGTGCACGCCAGTCGCCTTCGCTTCACTAGTTAGCCCTGAGTCTAGTTCGGTTTCACCCGTTGACGTCGGAGCGCCTCCATGGTCCCAGAGCACTTTGATCTCATCGTTATCGGCAGCGGCCCCTCGGGTCGCCGGGGAGCTATTCAAGCAGCCAAGTTGGGCAAGCGCGTCCTCGTGGTGGAGAAGAACTTGCGTGTTGGGGGGGTCTCAGTCCACACGGGTACGATCCCCTCTAAGACCCTGCGCGAGACCGTCATGAACCTATCGGGGTGGCGCGAACGCGGATTCTACGGGCGCGCCTATCGCGTAAAGCAGGACATCGGCGCCGAAGACCTCAAGCAGCGTCTGCATCTGACACTCGAGCATGAAGTCGAAGTGCTGGAGCACCAATTCGCACGCAACCGCGTATGCACGCGGCAGGGTACCGCACGCTTCATCGACGCCACGACCATTTCCGTTCACAGCGACGATGGCAGCGATACACCTTACAGCGCCGATCGCTTCCTAGTATGCGTCGGCACCCGGCCCTACCGCCCCAATGAGGTGCCCTTCGACGGGCGCCATGTGGTCGATAGCGATGATCTTCTGCAGCTGCACGCCCTACCCCCGTCTCTGTGCGTGATCGGCGCCGGTGTGATCGGCGTGGAGTACGCGACGATTTTCAGCGCGCTCGACATACCGGTGACCTTGATCGACCCGCGCGATCAGGTCTTGGATTTCATCGATCAGGAGCTCATCGCAGAGCTCATCCATCAGCTGCGTGACCGCGGCGTACAGCTGCATCTTGGTGCGAAGACCGAGCTTATCGTCGGGCCCGCAAAGGACGAAGAAATCTGCAAGGTTCACCTCGACAACGGTCGCACCGTGCGCGCAGCCATGGTGCTGTATGCGGCTGGCCGCGAGGGCGCCACGTCCCAGCTGGGGCTGCAGCAGGCGGGCCTGCAAACCGATCATCGAGGACGCCTGCGCACGGACCCTCAGACCTTCCAGTGCGAGGTCCCCCACATCTACGCGACCGGCGATGTAATCGGCTTCCCCTCCCTCGCCTCCACCTCGATGGAGCAGGGGCGCATCGCCGTGTGCCACGCCTTCGATGCGCACCACGCCGCCCCACCGGAGCACTTCCCCTACGGCATCTACGCCGTGCCCGAGATCTCCACCTGCGGCGACCCCGAACAGACCTTGCGCGAGCGACGCGAACCCTATGAGGTGGGTATCGCGCGCTTTCGCGAGACCTCCCGTGGTCAGATCATGGGGCTGCGAAACGGCATGATGAAACTGCTCTTCTCCTTGGGTGACAGGCGCCTGCGCGGCGTGCACATCATCGGCGAAGGCGCGACCGAGCTAATCCACATTGGACAGGCCGTGATGCACTTCAAAGGGACGGTCGATTACTTCGTGGAGAGCACCTTCAACTACCCCACGCTGGCCGAGGCCTACAAGATCGCAGCCCTCGACGCCTGGAACCGCATGCGCTGAAACGAGGCCGCAAGCAGCGGCTCGCCCCGTGAGGCGAATGCTCTTAGGATAGCGCTATGCAAGCGCTTACCGCCGCCTTGATCAGTGCCGCGTTGACCGGCCTCTGTGTGTTGGTCCACTTCGAGGCGCTCAACCTCTTGATGCTCCGTCTCAGCCATCACGCCGCTAGCCGGCGCGTGCTACTGCTGCACATGCTCGGTCTGCTCGCCGTCCACGTGTTGGAGATCTGGATCTTCGGCCTCGGTATCTTTGCGATGACCGAGGGGCTCGGGATCGGCGGCATCGCCGGGGGCGCCGAAGGGATGCTCGACTTCATCTACTTCTCGGCGATGATCTACACCACTGTCGGCTTTGGCGACCTAGTGCCGCACGGCCCCTTGCGGTTGATCGCTGGCATGGAAGCTGTGGCGGGACTGTCGCTGATCACCTGGTCCGCGAGCTACACCTTCTTGTTGATGCAGCGCCTGTGGAAAGCGTAGGGGACTATCAGCACTAGGGTCCACCGCCCTCGGTGGGAGGATCGTCTTCGCGACTAGGTATGGGATAGGAGTCAGCCACGCGCGCCGGCCCCTTCATCACGTAAACCGTGAAGCAGCCAATGGTGAGGGCGAACAGCAGGGACCAGCAGGTGAGCCAGCCAGCCACCGCGATAATGTCCGCCATCGCCGTCTGCCGGGTGATCTCCTCTACCGCGCCCCCACCCGGCATGATCCGCGCCGTCAGCGCGAAGACCAGAGGGATGACCAGGGTGGCGGCATACAGATTGGGTAGTCGGGTGAGAATCTCGAACTCGAAGCCTGTCCGTTGGCGTCGTCGGTCGGCCGAGTGATTGGCAACGCGCGACTTGGGATCTTGCATGGAGAGGGCTCCGTCTGGGTGGGCTCCCCAAGCGATTCGCAGCTCGCGCCGAAGCGGTTTACGCGATTCACAAGCATCGCCGTTGGCGCGCGCTACCCCGACGCGGCAGCGTCAACGATTGGCGCACGCAGGCGATAGGGACGCGGCACGCTCGAGCCGATCAGCGGACGGCAGTAGCTATGAAACGCCGCTGTGACCTGGTTGCCGGCGTCGTTGATGTACTCATCTGCCATGGTCTTAGTTTTCGCCGCCACCGCCTCCAGCGGCACCATTTCGTAGTCAACGCCGTAGTCGAGCACCGGCCGGCGGATGACTACGGAGCCGTCGACGTCGTCCCACATGGCGTACTGCACCGCCTTCTCGCCCACCTCCCGCGCCTCGCGGGCGTCGCGATCGGACACGCAGCCAGCGAAGGAACGTTGCAGGTAGCCGAAGGTGTCCGCGCGCACGCGTGAGATCTTCAATCGTGCCTTCACCTGATCCATCAGCAACTCACCTAACACCCCTGTTCCCGAGAGTTGCACGTTGCCATGGTCATCCACGCCCGTGTCTTTGAGCGTGCGCGTAATCGGCGTGCCCTCCCCATCGTGAATGCCCTCGGAGACCGCCACTATGCAGCGCCCATGCGCGGACATCGTGGCATCGACGTCGGCAAGAAAGCTATCGATGTCGAACTCGCGCTCCGGCAGGTAAACGAGGTGAGGTCCCTCATCTGGGTACTTTTTCGCCAGGGTACTCGAAGCGGTGAGGAAACCTGCATGACGCCCCATGGTGACGCCGATGTAGACCCCTTGGAGCGCACGGTTATCAAGATTGATGCCTTGGAAGGCGTTCGCTACGAAGCGAGCCGCCGACGGAAAGCCAGGCGTGTGATCGTTCTCGACGAGGTCGTTATCGACGGTCTTCGGAATGTGGACGCAGCGCAGAGGGTAGCTCGCCTCCTGCGCCTGGCGATTGACGATGCGCAGTGTGTCCGAACTATCGTTGCCACCGATGTAGAAGAAGTAGTGGATGCCGTGGCGCCGTAATACCTCGAACATGCGTGCACAGTAGTCGGCATCGGGCTTCACCCGAGTTGACAGCAGAGCTGAACTCGGCGTCTGTGCCACCAGCTCCAGATTGTGCGTGGTCTCGCGTGTCAAATCGATGAACTGCTCGTTCACGATCCCTTCAACACCGTGCATGGCGCCGTAGACCCGGCTGATCTGGCCGAACTTACGCGCTTCGAGCACTACCCCCACAAGGCTCTGGTTGATCACCGCCGTCGGGCCACCGCCCTGCGCCACCAATACCTTGCCTGCAAGCTTCTCCGCCACGTGCTTCCCTCCGACGCGATTTCCTCGGGGGGAGCCTACCTCGCCGGCCCGGGTTAAGCACCCATTGGTTGCCCAGGCCATGTTGTACAGCAGCACGTAGGTCCGCTCGTCCGATTGCTGTCAGATGCTCGCCCGCCTGGGCGAATTCCCTACCGCAGAACGCGCAATCAGTGCGCCCTGCGCTAGCAGCAACACACAGGAACTTAACAATGAAAACAGCAGCCCTCGCACTCGCCCTGGGTGCACTCGCCGTGGCCGCCCAGAGCGCACCCAACGATATGGTCATCTACAAGCAGATGCCCCACCAAGCTGTCGGCACCGCCACGCTGGCGGTCAGCCCCGGTGGCGACCTCTTGCGCGTGCGCCAACTTGGCGACGCCGGCAAGGACGGTTTCCGTACCCGTTTGCCGCAGAACAGCAAGTCCTGGCGTGCGGAGTTTTTAGCCGATCTCGAGGCCGGCGACACGCTGCGCTTCAACCCCGTTTCCCAAGGCGACGACATTGCCCCCCTGAACATCGTCGGTCGCGACCAGGGCTTTTCCGCGTCAGTGGAGTTCACCTCGAGCCCCGATCCTGCTTACCGCGTACTCGTGGTCTCCGACGGGATGCTGGTGAGCCCGTGGATCTGCTACCTCGGCGGCTTCTGCGAACCTGACGACGGTGACCCACCTGGTGGTGGCGGTGGTGGTGGCGGCCCCGGCGGCATCATCATCGATGTCGAACCGATACCCGGAGGTGACATCGAGGATCCTACGCTCTTTGAAGACGACTTCGATCAGACCCCATCCGGCAATTGCCGCCACGCCATGCGGATCGACGGTCAGTCGTCAGTCTCCGTAGCTGGCCTCCACCTCGGCAACGGCGACCAAGTCGTGATCGAGGAGGTCGCGAGCACCGAGACGCCACGCTACCCCTACGCCGGCTTCGAAGCGGTCAGGGTGCAGAGCTCAGCAGCGCAACTCGTGATCATCGACGAAGCCGCGAACTAGCCCCACTCCGCTGGCGGATGTCCCAGGAGGGGCGCCCGCTAGCGGCTCACCAGGAGCGCATCCCGTGAGTCCCCGTCACTCCCTCGTTAACACGTCCACACCCTCCGCAGCGTCGCTGATTTTCATACTACTAGTTGAATCTCTAGGTGCGTCTTCCCCGCTACGAACACAAGGGATGCAATCGCATACGCCGCAGCGGCCTGCTGTCTCTGATAAGGCCTTCGGCCACGCCCTGCCACATGCCGACACCGAGCAGTTCCTGCAGGTGATTCACGGTAAGGCGCTATTCAACCGATCCTGGACGCAGTCCCAAGGACTCGGACCGCACTTTAACGCGAGTGCCTGTGCGGACTGTCACTTCCGCGACGGTCGTGGCGCCCCAGACAATGGCTCCGCGCCGCTGATCTACCGTCTCGAGAGAGCGGACGGCGGGCAGCACCTACCGCTCGGCCCACAACTCCAAGAGCGTTCGTTGCTAGGCGCGGGAGAGGGGTGGGTGAGCGTTACCTATAAGCAGCTCAACGGCCAGCTAGCGGATGGCAGTCCCTACGCACTCCTGCGCCCTCGATACACGCTACGGGCCGCACAGGTGGACGCGCCACTGACACTAGGCCCCCGCATCCCCCCCGCGCTGGTCGGATTGGGGCTACTCGAGGGCGTGCCCGTGGGCACGATCCTCGAGTGGGCTGATCCGCACGATCAGGACGGTGATGGTGTGTCGGGTCGCGCCAGCTGGCAGGGCGATCCGACCAATCGGCAGTTAGGTCGATTCGGTTGGCGGGCCAGTCAAACGTCCCTCAAGGCACAAATCGCAGGCGCCCTGCGCGAGGACATGGGACTGCAGACTCCGCGAGAGGTGAGCCCCGCGGCGCTCTCACGGCTCGTGACTTACGTACGTCTACTCGCTCCACCAGCCGCCCGTGTCGAGCACCCACTGTACCGCGTGGGTCAAAGCCTATTCGAGGCAATAGGCTGTGCTTCGTGCCATCGCCCGACCCTAGAGGCGTCGGACCCAGTCGATGCTAGCGCGAAGCGCACGATCTATCCCTATACGGATCTGCTCTTACATGACCTTGGACCCGCGCTGGGTGACGGCGAAGGTCGAAGAGAACAATCCCGCGAGTGGCGGACCGCACCCTTGTGGGGCCTGGGCCTGCTACCCGTGGTGAACGGCGAGCTACGCCTACTGCACGACGGACGAGCACGCAGCTTTGAGCAGGCCATCCTTTGGCATGGGGGAGAAGCCGATGGGAGCCGCGAGGCTTACCGGCAGCTGCCCGCACAGCAGCGCAAGGCGCTGCTCGCCTTCTTGCGCTCGATCTAGGCGCCGGGGCAGGGCGGCTCAGGAGCCCTCGCGCCTCAGTCCTGCGCGCACCTCATAGGACGCGACATCTCGGCGCAGCTCCGGCAGCAGTAGGTACAGGGCGATGACATTGGGGATCGCCATTCCGAACAACATCGAGTCAATGAAGTCGATAATCGCGGACAGCGACACCGCAGCACCGGTTGAGAGCAACAGGCACAGCACGAGCTTGAACACGACGTCGGTGGTGCGGCTCGGCCCAAACAGGTACGCCGCCGCTTGGCTGCCGTAGAACGCCCATGAAACCAAGGTCGAGAAGGCAAAGAGCACCGAGGCGACGAGCAGCACGTAGGGAAACCAGGAGAAGGTGCCGGCAAATGCCGATGAGGTGATCTCGATGCCGACCACATCCGGCTGGAAGAGGTACGGCTCGTAGACGCCCGTCACCACAACCACCAGGCCCGTAAGCGTGCACACGAGGACCGTGTCGATGAACGGCTCGAGCAAGGCCACGTAACCCTCGGTCATCGGTTCCTTCGTGCGCACGGCCGCATGGGCGATAGCGGCCGATCCCACACCGGCCTCCGACGAATAGGTGGCCCGCTTCATGCCGTTGATCAATGCGCCCACGATGCCGCCGGCAGCCGCGTCCAAACCGAAAGCGCTGCGCAGGATAGTCTGCACCGCAGCGGGGAGAGCGTCAGCGTTCAGCACTAGTATCAACAGCGCTGATCCCACATACAGCAGGCCCATACCAGGCACGATCACCTGCGCGGCTGCGCCGATTCGCTTGATGCCACCCAAGATGATGTATGCGACACCGCTCGCCATGATCACGCCGTAGACTATCGGCGCGGAAATGCCAGTGACGTTGACGAACTGCGCATGAGACTGATTAACCTGGAAGATGCTGACTGATGCCCCCAAGGTCATCACGGCGAAAAACACCGCAGCGGCCTTTCCCACAGTCTTCATACCCAAACGCCCGAAGACCGCCTCGATGTAGAGCATCGGCCCACCGAGCACCCGTCCGTCAGAAAGCACGCGCCGGTACTTCACTGCCAATGCGCACTCGGCAAACTTGGCCGACATGCCGAAGAACCCCGCCAGAACCATCCAGAAGATGGCACCTGGGCCACCGAGCGTGATCGCCACGGGGACGGACGCGATGTTGCCGAGCCCCACCGTTCCAGAGAGCGCCGCGGACAGGGCCTGAAAGTGGGAGATCTCACCGGGCGAGTCGACGTGGGACTGGGGCTTTAGCACCAGCTTCCACCCGTGTACAAAGCCGCGGACATTGACGAACCGGTTCGCCAGCGTGAGCACCACGCCCGCTGCCATCAACCACACCACCACCAAGGGGAGCGCGACGCCGAACACCTCCACCGAGTAGAAGATGACCGATGAAACACTATCGGCGACGGGCGTCAGGACACCATTGATCTTTTGCGCGAGGCTTGTCGGTTCATCCATGCTCGGGGCTCGGCGCCGCCTGGTGAGTACTCCAGCTCCACTGGGCCTTGCCCGCGGACTTGGCCCGGTAGAGGGCGCGGTCGCTCTGCTGCAGGAGCGGCTCGATCGAGCGCTCGCCGGGCGCCATCAGCGCTAGGCCGATGCTGGCACCGGCACCAGCCGCCCCCGAAGGCGGTTGGGGGGATGCCTCCAGGGCATCGAGCAAGCGCGCGGCCGACCGCTCCAGTTCCAGAGCGGACTTCACGTCCGCCACCAGGAGCACGAACTCATCTCCCCCGAGTCGCGCCAGGAAATCCCCTCCCCGCACCGTGTCGCGCAGGCGATGCGCCACCCATCGCAGCACTTCATCGCCCACAGCGTGACCGAAGTGGTCGTTCACGGACTTAAAGCCATCCAAGTCGATGTGAAGCACGCCCGTGTGGTGACCCTTGCGTGCTGCCACAGCGAGCGTCGTGTCCGCAAAGTCGAGGAAGTAGCGGCGGTTGGGTAGTCCGGTCAGCTCATCGTGACTCGCTTGGTAGCTCAATAAATCCAGCTCCCGAGCCCTGCGGTGCAGCTCTTGCAGCGTGGGACGGAACACGAATATCGCCTCCGCCGCCAAACCGAGCAAAGTCACTAGGTAGACGGCGAACTCCAGACGCTCAAGGAAGCGAATGCGCGCCTCGGCCTCCACCTGCAACTGCAGGACGACCGCGTTCAGGCCGTTTAACAGGGAGGACTTCGCCCTCCGCGTGAGCGCATCTGCCGCTTCGATGCGCTCGTCCTGCCCGTCCATCGCCAGCAACGCGCGCACATCTCTCGAGAAGGCCTGTACGGCGGGGTCGACCGCGTCGATGCGATCGAAGTATAGAGTTCGAAGCTCAGCAGACATGCGCTCACGACCGCCGCTCGCAGCCACCAGCGCCTCATGGGAACTGAGCATCAGGGCCAAGTCGTGATCGAGCTCGTCCCGCAAAGTCGTAGCGCGCGATGGCTGCGGCTCCCGAGCAAGCTGAACCGTGTGCAGGGCGATGCGCTGGGAGAGCATGCGCTGCCTGCCGCTGATGTTGATCAGCCAGGCACTTTCGCTCTGCGCGGATATCAGCGCGCTCAGGATGAAGAAGGTGCTGGTCACAGCCGAGGCCACGATGATCAAACCGATCACGTAGCTGCGAGCAAGGCGGCGTCTAGTATCCGCTGCCGCGGCACCGGCCGGGGCTGGGTACGCTACGCGGCGCAAGGGCTTTGGCCGCAATCGCTAGCTGACTCTGAACGTAGGTAAGGCTTCACGGCACCGCCTCCTGCGGCTCTATATCCCCCACGTATCAGCCGTAAGAAGCGTACGGCAGCAGCGACGACAGCAGACGAGGTGACCTGGAACGCGCGCGCTCGCCCAGGCAAAACGATGGGATGGCGGAGAGGGTGGGATTCGAACCCACGATACGGGAGACCCGTATACCAGAATTCCAATCTGGCGCCTTCGACCACTCGGCCACCTCTCCGAAGGCCCGCCAGTCTAGCGAAGTGCGACCGAATGTCCAGCAACGCCGCCCTCATGTATGCCCTCGCCTACTCCACGGCGATCACGCGCTCCGAGACCACCTTCCAGCTGCGCCGCTCCCGCACCATCCACAGCTCTTTGTCGATCGTGGACTGGATACTCTCAAATGCGAAGTACTGCCGGAAACGCACGATCACGTTGTTCCGATCGGGCGTCTGATAGACCTCCAGAGACTCCAGATCCGTGAAGGCTTGAGCTCCCTCGCTCATACGCTGCTGGCGCACGTCCTCCCACTGCGCCCGCGTCATCGGCTGAGGGGGAATGAAGTCGCTCGAGTAAGCATCAAGATAGCCGGCGAAATCGCGCTCTTCCCAAGCCCGAGCCCATTCGCCGACGGCGTCGAACACCTGTCGGTAAACGCGTCGATCGGAGGGGATCGGTGCGCCCTGGGCTGGCGGCGGTGAGGGTACGACCCGCGGATTGGAAGCCTGCCCACCCGCGGCGGCGGCGGCTGCTGCTGCTTGCTCCGCGGCCTCGCGTTCGCGCTCGGCGGCTCGGCGAGCACGACGCGCTTCCGCGCTGTTGTCCTCGATCCCTTCGATCCGTGGCGGGTAGGCCGTACACCGCGGATCTACCTCACGATCCGCGCTCGCGATCGGCGGGATGTCGAAACGGCCGCTGTTTCGGGGCGAGTCGAGGCCGTCGGGAATGCTCAGTTCGCGACCGTCGAGGCGGCCAGAGTAGGCAGGATCCGGTTCGCAGACGGCGGCGCCCCCCCCGCAGGCGGCGAGCGTCGCTAGGAGAAAGAGGAGTGCCGCACAGGCGAACGCGTGCAAGCATCGCCGGACCGTGCGGTCCCCGTAGAAAGCGTCTTTCGGTATCATCAATGCAGGCCAGCTGTCCTGAGCGCGTCATCCAGTAGCGCCTCGTGGGCACCATCGAGAGGCGTCAATGGCAGGCGAAGGTCTGGCCCGTCGATCACCCCGAGGCGCGTCAGCGCCCATTTCACCGCGATTGGGTTACTCTCCACGAACAGCGCGGCATGCAGTTTACGTAGCCTATCGTCAATCTTGCGTGCGGCTCCTAGGTTACCGCCGCGACCGAGGGCCACCATCTGGGCCATCGCTTTGGGAGCGACGTTAGCCGTTACTGAGACAGTTCCATCGACACCCACTTCCAGCGCGTCGATCAGCGAACCGTCATCGCCGCTTAGCACCGCGAGCTGATCCCCGCATCGCTCTCGCAGTTCACGCAAACGCTGCATGTCGGCCACGGCCTCTTTGACGGCGACGATCCGCTCGTGCTGCGCCAATTCGGCCACCGTGCTCGGGTGCATGTCGCAGGCCGTTCGCGACGGGACGTTGTACAGCAGTACGGGGCCTAGCGCCGCGTCTGCCACTGCCTCGTAGTGCCGCACTAAGCCGCCCTGCGTTGGCTTGTTGTAGAAGGGCGTAACCACCATGGCTCCATCGGCTCCCGCCTCGAACACCAGGCGTGTCAGATCGGCGGCGCGTTGCGTGCTGTTGCTGCCACTGCCGGCGATCACGCTCACGCTCTCGGGAAGGTGCGCTCGCGCGGTCCGAATGAGATCGCTCAGCTCTTCAACCGTCAGGGTGGCGGACTCCCCGGTGGTGCCGCCGACCACCACGCCGTCGACTCCACCCGCGAGCTGAAAATCCAGCATGCGTTGGAACGACGCGCGATCTACGCGCCCGGCAGCATCCATAGGGCTGGCCAGCGCGACCATGGTCCCCACTGTGTTCAAGCGCGTTCCTTGGGCCGGATAAACCGGCAATGGTAATGACCGCTCAATCACCTAGCAAGGCGCCGAGCTCTTAGCGCCAGCCAAAGGCGTCGACGGGCCGTGCCCACCGGCCCCAGCCCTCGCTTCGACCCCCTGTCGACGCCGTCGTTCCGGGACCGAATTAGGCGCTTATGTCGCCGTTGCCTGCTTCGGCCCGAGCCAGGTCCATACGTCGCCTTGCCTTGGAACCCTTTGCCTGTACACTCGGCCCGAGCAAGCAACGGTGCACAGACTCCCCCCTACATGAAGCAGTTGATGGTCATCTCCGCGGTGGGCTCAGATCGCCCCGGCCTGGTTCACGATCTCACCGCGAAAATCCTCGAATGCGGCGGTAACGTGATGGAAAGTCGCATGGTGGGCCTTGGCAGCGAGTTCGCCATGTTGATGCTGATAGGCGGCAACTGGCACACCTTGGCGCGCCTTGAGGGGGAGCTCGAGCGACTAGGCGAAGACCGCCTCGCCATCTCAGTGCGGCGCACCGAGGAACGCGCGGTACGAGGTGACCTGCTGCCCTATGCGGTGGACGTGGTATGCCTCGACCACGAGGGCATCGTGTCCAACTTGGCAGGCTTTTTCTCCCAGCGCGGCATCGAGATCGCTGAGCTCAGTACCCGCAGCTACGCGGCCGCTCACACAGGCGCTGCCATGTTCTCCGTCCAGATGTCCGTGAGCATCCCGTCACGGGTTCATATCGCCGCTCTGCGCGAGGAGTTCATGGAATTCTGTGACCGCCTCAATCTCGACGCCATCATGGAGCCAATCAAGAACTGATGAGCACCCGCAACCGCCCGAGCAACGGCGCAGACGACCGCACGCCAGGCACCACCCGACTCGCCGCCGCCGGGGTGATCGCTGGCGACCCAGGTGATGCGCGCGAAGCCGGCAGCCGGCGCCAGCCCGGCAGTGGGGGCCGTCGGTTATTCGTGCTCGATACCAACGTACTCATCCACGACCCCACGGCCATGTACCGCTTCCAGGAGCACGACGTGCACCTGCCGATGGTGGTCCTCGAAGAGCTCGATGTGCTCAAGAAGGGCATGTCCGAGCCCGCCCGCAACGCTCGCCAGGCAAGCCGTTTCCTCGACCGCATCATGCAAGGGGTACCGCACTCGGGTATCGAGGACGGCTTGGCACTGCCCGGCTTGATGCCGGATGACGTCTCCCCGGAACACGAGGAGAGCCCTTCCAGCGAGCCCGGGCGACTCTTCTTTCAGACCCAAACCTTTGAATTTTCTTTGCCGAACGGCCTCCCTGGCTCCACGCCGGACAACGCCATCTTGGCCGCGACGCTCGCTCTGCAGGAGCGCCATCCAGACGTGCCGATCACACTGGTGTCCAAAGACATCAACCTGCGGATCAAGGCGTCCATCCTCGGCGTGCATGCAGAGGACTACTACAACGACCGCACGCTAACCGACACCGACGTGCTGTACACCGGTAGTGAAGCGCTCGACGAAGACTTCTGGGACCAGCACGGGGAGAACATGGAGTCTTGGCAGGAGGGGCTGAAGGCGCTATATCGCATTCACGGCCCGCGAGTGCAGGCATGGCATCCTTCTCAATTTGTCCACGGCGAAGGCGATCTGCATTTCGAGGCCATCGTGCGCGAGCGCGAGGGCGACACCGCCGTGCTCGAGCAGGTGCGTGACTTTCGAAGCGAGCACAACGCCGTGTGGGGAATTCAAGCGCGCAACCGCGAGCAGAATTTCGCGCTCAATCTCCTAATGCACGACGACGTTGACATGGTCACTATCGTAGGCTCTGCCGGCACCGGCAAGACCCTCCTCGCCCTAGCTGCGGGCCTTGCCCAAACGCTCGACAAGGGCGCTTACAACGAGATCATCATGACGCGCGTCACCGTACCCCTGGGAGAGGACATCGGCTTCCTACCGGGCACGGAAGAGGAGAAGATGGAGCCCTGGATGGGGGCGCTGATGGACAACCTCGAGGTGCTGGCGCAGACCGAGGATGGCGATGGCTGGGGCCGTCAGGCCACCAACGATCTGATCCGCCGGCGCATCAAGATCCGCTCCCTGAACTTCATGCGCGGACGCACCTTCCTCAACCGCTACATAATCGTCGACGAAGCCCAGAACCTCACCTCCAAGCAGATGAAGGCACTGATCACCCGCGCCGGCCCTGGCACCAAGCTGGTTTGCCTTGGCAACGTTGAGCAAATCGACACGCCGTACCTCACAGAGACCACTTCGGGGCTCACTTACGTGGTCAACCGCTTCCGCAGCTGGGCCCACGCCGGCCATATCACCCTGCTCCGCGGCGAGCGCTCGCGCCTGGCTCACTACGCCTCGGACATCTTGTGACCTGAAGGCGAGCGGCGGCAGGGAACCTCGCCGCCCACCGTACGGTCGGACCTGCAATGACACGCCTCGCCTCATCGCTCGCCACACGCCGCCGTCGCCCGACCCAGGTCGCTGTGATGTTGCTGGGCTTGCTGCCGCTAGTGGTCAGCACGCCAGTGGCCGCCCAGCCAATGCCGAAGAGCGAACTGCCGGACATTGGCGCACCGTGGGCCACCACGCTCTCGCGTGCCCAGGCCTATCAGTTCGGCCGCATGATCATGCGCCAGCTGCGCGATGCGGATCAGGTCCTCGAGGACCCGGAGCTCACCCAGTACGTGCAGGCCCTCGGCCACAAGCTGTCGAGCCGAGCCAGTGATGGCGAGGATAAGTTCGAGTTCTTCGTGGTGAAGGATGGTGCCATCAATGCCTTTGCGCTGCCGGGCGGCTTCATCGGCGTCAACGCTGGCCTGATCGACGCCACCAACACGGAGAGCGAGCTTGCGGGCGTGCTCGCCCACGAGGTTGCCCACGTCACACAGGATCACATCGCCCGACGCATCCACGCTCAGGGACAGAACGGCCTCGTCACCGGCGCCGCGCTGCTGGCGGCGGTTCTGCTCGGCGCGATGGCGGGCGTGGATGGCGATGCGATCGCCGCGGCAGCCTCGGTGACCCAAGGGGTCGCGGCTCAACAGGCGATCAACTTCACACGCAGCAACGAGTACGAGGCTGATCGGGTGGGCATTGGCATCCTGGCAGAGGCGGGCTTTGACCCTCAGGGCATGCCCGACTTCTTCGAGACCCTGGGCAAGCGCTCCGGTATCCGAGGCACCCAGATCCCTGAGTTCTTGCGCACGCACCCCCTCGAGGCCAACCGCGTGGCCGAGTCGCGCAACCGCGCCGCTGAATACAACGATGTGGAACCGCCGCAAGACACCCTCGATTACGACCTCGCAAAGGTGCGTGTGCGCTCCCTCTTAGCGGACACGCGCACGGAGGCCGTGCGCTACTTCGAAGACTTCTCCCCCGACGGCATCCTCGAAGCGGATGTCCCCACGCGCTACGGCTATGCGATTTCTTTGCTGGCCGCCGACCAGCCGAAGCGCGCGGAACCGTTCTTCCGCTCCCTAGTCAACGAGTTGGGTTACGTCACAGCCTTCCACTCGGGCCTCGCCGAGTCGCTGATCGCCAAGGGCGAGGTGCAAGATGGACTGGAAGTCTACGAGGCTGCCTTGCGCCTGTTCCCCCGCAACATCCCGCTCACGATGCGCTACTCACGGGCGCTCATGAACAACGGGCATGCGCAGCAAGCGCACACGTTGATGCTCGATCTGCTCAACAATATCAACTACACCGCTGAGCAGCTGCGCCTGATCGCACTAGCAGCTAGCGAGGCCGGCGATGAGGGCGACGCGCACTACTACATGTCAGAGTTTCATGTGGTCAACGGTGATCTCTACCAAGCGATCGATCAGCTGAAGCTGGCCCAGGAAGCGTCAGACCTGAAGCCAGTCCAGCGCGAGCGCTTCTCCGCTCGCATCGAGGAAATCGAGAAGGTGCTACCACGCGACCGGCGTGGGCGTATCAAACCGCGACCGAAAGACCAGTGACTACTTACAGCACGCCAGGCACGCCGGCGACGCACCGTTGGCTTGTCGTCACCCTAGTACTCTTGCTGGCTACAACCCCCAACGCCCTTGTCCGCGCCGCGCCCAGTGTCTCTGCCGGTAGGCTCCAGACCCTTCCCCCGTTCGAGGCCACACACGTGCCGGCGCGCACGGTCCGCGTCTGGCTGCCGCCAGACTACCCGCAGGACGCACCGTACGACGTCGTGTACATGCACGACGGCCAGATGCTGTTCGATGCGACCACGACCTGGAACAAGCAGGAATGGGGGGTAGACGAGACGGCCGCGGCCCTGATCGCGAGCGCCGAGACGCGGCCCTTTCTCGTCGTGGCCATTGACAATGGCGGCGACCGGCGACACACGGAGTATTTCCCGGAACGCCCGTGGCGCGCCCTGCCCGCGGCGACACGCCGGGCCTACCTCGAACTCGAACGCGCCCCCGGGATTGCGCTGTTCGCGAGCGAGGTGGCCTCCGACGCCTACCTGAGGTTCATCGTCGAGCAGTTGAAACCCTACGTCGATGCCCACTACGCCGTCCTCACCGCGCCCGCCAGTACCTTCCTCGTCGGCTCCAGCATGGGCGGGTTGATCTCACTCTACGGGCTTCTCGAGTACCCCGAGGTCTTCGGCGGGGCCGCCTGCCTCTCCACCCACTGGCTCGGCATCTTCGAGACAGCAGACAATCCCGTGCCGGCGCGGTTCGCCAGCTACCTTCGCGACACGCTGCCATCGCCGGGAGCGCACCGCTTGTACTTCGATCATGGGGATCAGGGCCTAGACGCGCACTACCCACCACATCAGCGAGCGGTCGATGAGGTAATGCGCACTGCGGGCTACGACGACGCGCACTGGATCACGCGCTCGTTCCCGGGCGAGGATCATAGCGAGAATGCGTGGAACCGACGCCTAGACACGCCCCTGCGCTATCTGCTCAACACTCGCCCCGCTGCTCCGTCTGCGCCCGCCAACGCAAACGACGACTAGCCGAGCGCCCTTTTCCCGAGCCGCCTACGCCTGGGATTGATCGGGGTGCACGTACTCGCGGCGATCGGCCACCTTAGTCTTCGGCGTCTCACCGCCGCAGTAGGCGTGCAGTGAACAGCGCCCCCTACCGCAATATCCGCCGAATGAGCAGCTGGAGCGCAAGCAATCCAACCGTGAGCAACGCGCCGAGACTACTGAGCGGCGAGAGCAGCTCACGCCCCAGCGCGCCAGGCGCGTCGAACAGCGGCGACAGGAAGGCCTCCGTGATCAACTCCAAGGGATCCTGCAGCGGCACGGCCAGCAGCGCGATAAGCAGGCCAGCGGCTAGGCGTGCCGCGAGTAGCCCGCGCTGGCGCCGCTGCACCTTGCGCATAACCTGCGCCACGAACGCCTCGTCCGCCTGAGGTGCGGGGCGCTCGCGCTCGAACAGGGCGAGCAGCTCGGGATCGAGATCGTCACGCATCTTCATAGGCCAACAGTTGTTGTCGTAGCTTCTGAGTGCCTCGGCGCACATGGGATTTCACCGTCCCTAGGGGCAACTGGGTGAGTTCCACGATCTCCTCGTGGGTGAAGCCCTCGTGGTAGGCGAGCACGACGCACAGGCGCACGGCAGGTGCCAGGGCGTCGAGCGCCGCCTCCAGATCGCCAGCGATCATCGCTCCGTCGGCCGAGTCGGCTGCCGTAGTTGCCTCGCTCGAGGCATCCTCCTCGCCCACCACGTCAGCGTTGGCCAGAGGGTCTAGGCGGCGCATGCGCGCCAGCCAAGCGCTCAGACCCAAGCGCTTCAACCACGGTCCGAAGCGCTCGGGATCGCGCAGCTGGTGCAGCTTCTTCCACGCCTGCAGGAAGGTCTGCTGGGCGAGGTCGTCGGCGAGCGCCAGGTCGCCGCAGCAGCGGCGCAGGAGCGTGCGCAGCCAGCTCTGGCGGCGCCGTACCAGCTCCGCGAAGGCGTCGCGATCGCCGGTGCGCGCTAGAGCCACGACCAGCGCCTCCGGGCCCTGGGAGTAGTCAGGTGATCGCACGGATATGACGCGACCGACCTAGGCACCTGGGTCCTGCTGGGGAGCATCGCCCTGCGCGGGTCGTCCGGGCAGCACGATGTCGTTTGGCGCCGACGACTGCGTGGCATCCACCCGCGCCGCGTAGTTGGCCGCGGCAGACATGCCTAGGCTCAGGAGCCCCAGAAAGGCTGCCGCGCCGAGTAGCGCGAAGAGCACTTCCACAGCCAGAAATGCCAACAGCCCGCCCAGCGCCGCCACCCCGAGGGCGATGTAGCGCAGGACGATCGCGCCAATGCGCATGTCGTGCTCCGTACGCTGGGTCTTGCCGAGCAACCGGTCGACGGCCGCCTGGTCCACTGGCTGCCCCGAGGCGATCAGGGCGCGCAAGGTAGCGTGACGGGTCTCGCGCTTGCGAATGTCCTCCCAAATGGCGCTGACGACCGCCGCAGCGATAAACAGCCAGAACCCTAAACCGGCTAGGCCAACCGCGTTGTCAGACATCTCAACCTCCTCGGCTGTTCTCATGGCTACTACTGGGAGAGATGCGCGCGTCGATCGTTACAGATGCACCCCCGTGAGAAGTTTTTTCGGCTCGCGTGAAAACCGCCTCAGGAGCCCTCCTCTTTAAGCGGTGCCTTGAGCTGGGTTCGCGCCACTTCCATCATCACCAGCACCTCGCAGGGCGGGAACTGGCGTAGCAGGGAGATCGAGCGGTAGTCCGTCCACTCGGCGACAGGATCGAATTCGTTCGCCTTGCGAGAGTTCAGTTCCTTCAGTCCCGCCGAGCACTCACCCTGCATCCGCGCCTCGGCGACGCGCGCTTCGGTGGTGGCACTATCGTGCAACGGGATACGCCCTTGTGCGAGCGGCCGTAGGTGCGGGCGGGACCATCGGCCCCACCCGGCACGCGCGAGCCACCTCGAGACCTGCCGCCCGGCGGGCGATCGCTTTATTGCAAAACAGGACCTCTCTGGTACCATTTCGGCTTCCACCCTGCCCATCGGGAGGCGCTGCAATGCTGCGCATCGGGAAACTCACGGACTACGGCACGCTCATCCTGACCCGGCTGGTCGGCGGACAGTGCGTGTCGGCGGCGCAACTCGCCGAACAAACGCGCTTAGGGCCCGCCACGGCCGCCAAGATCCTCAAGGCCCTCGCCCGCACCGGCATCCTGAATTCGATACGCGGCACGAACGGCGGCTACACCCTGGCTAGACCGCCCTCCCAGATCAGCGCCGCGCAGATCATCGACGCCCTGGAAGGGCCTGTCGCCATCACCGAGTGCGCCACGGGCGCGGGGTGCTGCGAGCTGGAGACCGTGTGCGGGGTTAGCAACGCCTGGCAGCACATCAACGTTGCGATTCGCCGGGCCCTCGACGATATCTCCTTGGCTGAGCTGGCCAATTGGAAACACGGGGCGGTGCCATCTTTGCAGCTGGGCACCCTCGCCCACCATCCGAATGGCGCGACCACCCCCGTGCCCGCGCAAGAAGAGACGAGTAACGCATGAGTAACGGAATGCAGGACGTCCACGACGTCGTCGAAGGCAAGTACAAGCACGGTTTCGTGACCGACATCGACACCGAGACCGTACCGCCCGGCCTGGACGAAGACGTCATTAGATTGATTTCGGCCAAGAAGAACGAGCCGGAGTTCATGCTCAACTGGCGCCTGAAGGCCTTTCGCCACTGGCAGAAGATGACCTCGCCAAAATGGGCCCACGTGCACTTCCCGCCGATCGACTACCAGGCGATTTCCTACTTCGCCGCGCCGAAGTCGGACAAGGACAAGCCGAAGAGTCTCGATGAAGTGGATCCGAAGCTCCTCGAGACCTACGAGAAGTTAGGCATCCCCTTACACGAGCGTGCCGCGCTCGCAGGCGTGGCCGTCGATGCGGTCTTCGACAGCGTCTCCGTCGCCACCACCTTCAAAGAGAAGCTGGCCGAAGCAGGCGTGGTGTTCTGCTCCTTCTCTGAAGCCGTACACAGCCACCCAGAGTTGATCGAACGCTACCTCGGTACGGTAGTGCCGCCGCGCGATAACTTCTTCGCGGCGCTCAACTCCGCCGTCTTCTCCGATGGCTCCTTCGTGTACGTCCCGAAGGGCGTGCGATGCCCGATGGAGCTCAGCACGTATTTTCGCATCAACGCTGCCAACACGGGGCAGTTCGAGCGCACGCTTATCATCGTTGATGAAGACAGCTACGTGAGTTACCTCGAAGGCTGCACCGCACCGATGCGCGATGAGAACCAGCTGCACGCCGCGGTCGTCGAGCTAGTGGCCATGAAGAACGCGGAGATCAAGTACTCCACCGTGCAGAACTGGTACCCCGGCGATGAGAACGGCGTCGGCGGCATCTACAACTTCGTCACCAAGCGCGGCGACTGCCGCGGCGACAATTCCAAGATCAGCTGGACCCAGATCGAGACGGGTTCCGCGATCACCTGGAAGTACCCGAGCTGCATTCTGCGCGGCGATAACTCCGTGGGCGAGTTCTACTCCGTGGCCGTGGCCAACAACCTGCAGCAAGCGGACACGGGCACCAAGATGATCCACATCGGCCGCGATACGCGCAGCACCATCGTCTCTAAGGGCATCGCCGCGGGCCGCGCCCAACAGGCCTACCGAGGCTTGGTCAAAGTGCTACCAACCGCCGAGCGAGCCCGCAACCACACCCAGTGCGATTCGCTGCTCATGGGCGACAAGTGCGGCGCCCACACTTTTCCCTACATGGAAGTGAAGCAACCAACGGCCACCGTCGAGCACGAGGCCACCACCTCCAAGATTAGCGAAGACCAGCTCTTCTACTGCCGCCAGCGAGGCATCGCGGAAGAGGACGCGGTGAACATGATCGTGAACGGCTTCTGCAAGGAAGTGTTCAAGGAGCTGCCGATGGAGTTTGCGGTGGAGGCCCAGCGCCTGCTCAACGTGAGCCTCGAGGGCGCCGTAGGCTAGCGGCGCCGGCAACAAGCTGCATTTAGGACATGATCGCGCGGGCTCGACCTCGAGCGCCGCGCCCGAAGGAAACCAGGAAGTCAACATGCTCAGCATTCGCGATCTGCGCGCCAACGTGCAGGACAAGGAAATTCTGAAGGGCCTCTCGCTAGAGATCGGCGCGGGAGAAGTGCACGCCATCATGGGCCCAAACGGCTCCGGCAAGAGCACCCTCGCCCACCTCCTCGCTGGCCGCAGCGGCTACGAGGTCACGAGCGGTAGCGTGGACTTCGACGGCACCGCCCTGCTGGAGCTTGAGCCAGAGGAGCGCGCACGCGAAGGCCTGTTCCTGGCCTTCCAGTACCCGGTGGAGATCCCAGGTGTGAACAACGTCTACCTCCTGAAGGCGGCCCTCAACGCACAGCGCAAGCACCGTGATCTGCCGGAACTCGACGCCTATGAGTTTCTTTCACTAGTCCGCGAGAAGATGCAGCTCATGCAGATGGACGAGAGCTTCCTCCAACGCGGCGTCAACGAGGGTTTCTCCGGCGGCGAGAAAAAGCGCAACGAGATCCTGCAGATGGCCGTGCTCGCCCCGAAGCTCGCCGTGCTCGACGAGACCGATTCGGGCCTCGACATCGACGCCTTGCGCGTGGTCGCCAACGGCGTGAACTCTCTGCGCAGCGAAGACCGCTCGATGCTGCTGGTCACCCACTACCAGCGCCTGCTCGACTATATAGAACCTGACCACGTTCACGTGCTCGCCGCAGGCCGTATCATCAAGTCTGGAGACAAGGACCTTGCCCGCGAACTCGAAGCACGCGGCTACGACTGGGTGCTCGAAGAGGCCAACGCAGCATGACCACGGCCCTCGCCGACACGATCGCGCGCTACACGGAGGCGCACGAGCAAATGCAGCGCGTCCTCGCTGGCAGCGAGGCGATCAAAGCGCTGCGCACGCGCGCGATAGAGGCCTTCTCGAGCCAAGGCTTTCCCACCACACGGCACGAGGACTGGAAGTACACCAACCTCTCTCGCATAGAGCGCGAGGCCTTTCAAGCAGCGGCGGCCATTCCTAGCGTCGCCGCGGATGCCCTTCCCGCCATGTCGTTCGCCAACGACGACGCCCTGCGCCTGGTCTTCGTAAACGGGCGCTACGCACCCTCCCTCAGCGATGCCGAGGAGGTCACCACCGCCGGCGTGCACGTGGGCAGCCTGGCGCACGCGGTAGACCAGGAAGACACCCGCCTGATGGCGCTCGGCTCCGTTGCCAACCTGGAGAGTAACGGCTTAGTGGCGCTCAACACCGCGTTCATGAAGGATGGAGCGCTGATTAGCCTGGACGCGAACGTCGAGCTGGATCGCCCGATATGCCTGGTGTTTCTGAGCGTCGAGCAGGCGGCGGCAGCCCTGATCCAACCTAGGGTCTACGTGGTGGCCGGTTGCCATGCGCGCGCCCGCATCGTCGAACATCACGCCACCCTCGGCGAACCTACTAATTTCACCAACATGGTCGAAGAGCTGCGCCTCGCAGACGGCGCTCATATCGATCACTACTTGGTACATGACGGAGCACGTACGGGCTCCGTCGTGCATTCCCTAAACACCACGCTTGGACGCGACGCGCGCTTTGTCAATCACCACCTGCAGGCCGGTGCGCGCCTTGCGCGCCAGGACATCAACGTGCAATTGGCAGCTCCTGGATCGAGCACCGTGTTGAACGGCGTGTTCCTGCCGACCGATGAGCAGCATCTCGACACGCACACGCGCGTCGACCACCTCAAGCCGCACACCCGCAGCGATGAGGACTACCGTGGCGTGCTCGATGGCCGTAGCCGGGGCGTTTTCAACGGCAAGGTCGTGGTCCACAAGGATGCCCAGGGCATCGAGGCGCACCAGTCGAGCCGCAACCTGCTACTCAGTGAACGAGCGGAGATCGACACCAAGCCTGAGCTCGAGATCTACGCCGACGATGTGGTCTGCAGCCACGGTGCCACCGTCGGCCAACTCGACGAGCAAGCTGTGTTCTACCTCCGCTCGCGAGGCCTCGACGAGCAACGCGCCCGCCAGGTGCTGACCTACGCATTCGCGCGCGACCTGATCGAGCGCATCGACCTGGCACCCGTGCGCGAGGTGGCGACCCGCGCCGTGCTCGCCCGCCTAGGCGACAGCGCTCATTTGTTGGAGGAACTGTCATGACTGCTGCTAGCCGGTCCCACCCACGTCCAGACGTCGATGTGGTGGACGCGCCGCCCCTGGACCTCGACGTAAGTGTTGTGCGCAAGCAGTTTCCGATCCTCGACCAAGAGGTGAACGGTCACCCGCTCGTGTATCTGGACAATGCCGCCTCGGCCCAGCGCCCCCAGTCGGTGATAGACGCCGTACGGCTGTACGACGAGCGTGACCACGCCAACGTTCATCGTGGTGTACACACGCTCAGCCAACGCGCGACGGATGCCTTCGAGCACGCCCGCGAGCGCGTCCGCGCGTTCCTGAACGCTCGCGAGGCGCGCGAGGTGATCTTCACCCGCGGCACGACCGAGGCCATCAACCTCGTCGCCAACAGTTACGGCGTACGCCTCCAAGCGGGCGATGAAATTCTCGTCACGCACATGGAACATCACTCCAACATCGTTCCCTGGCAGCTCCTCGCCGAGCGCACGGGCGCGACGCTGCGCCCGGTACCCATCAGCCAAGCCGGCGAGCTGGACATGGTCGCCTACCGCGAGATGCTCGGCCCCAAGACCCGCATCGTGGCCATGATCCACGTCTCCAACGCCATCGGCACGATTAATCCAGTGAAGGAGATGGTAAGGCTAGCCCGTGAGACGGGCGCCATGACACTGATCGATGGTGCCCAGGCGGTCCCTCACCTGCGGGTGGACGTGCAGGACATCGACTGCGACTTCTACGCCTTCTCTGGCCATAAGATGTACGGGCCCACGGGCATCGGCGCACTCTACGGCCGCGCTGAGCTGCTGGAGCAGATGCCGCCCTGGCAGGGCGGCGGTGAGATGATCCTCGAAGTGCGCTTCAACGGCACCCGCTACGCGCCCCTGCCCGCGAAGTTCGAGGCGGGCACGCCAAACATCGCCGGTGCCATCGGGCTCGGCGCGGCGGTGGACTTCATCGAGACCCTGACGCCCGAAGCCATCGGCGCGTGGGAACACGAGCTGCTTGAGTACGCTACCGATTTGCTCAGTGATCTGAAGGGCGCGCGGGTGATCGGCACCGCCGCGGAGAAGGCAGGAGCCCTCAGCTTCGCACTCGACGGAATCCACCCCCACGACATAGGCACTATCCTCGATAGCGAGGGCGTCGCCGTGCGCACTGGGCATCACTGCGCGCAACCCGTGATGGACTTCTTTCGGGTACCTGCAACTGCGCGCGCGTCCTTTGCCAGCTACAACACGCACGAGGACGTTGACCGACTTATCGACGCCTTACGCGTAGCGCAGAAGGTGTTCGGCTGATGGAGCTAGCGGATCTCTACAAAGACCTGATCATCGATCACAACAAGAGCCCGCGAAACTTCGGGCGCCTAGAGCCAGCGTCGCACACGGCGGACGGATTTAACGCCCTGTGCGGCGATAAGCTCACGATCTACCTAAACGTGGACGACGACGAACGCATCAGTGATGTCCGCTTCGAGGGCGCGGGCTGCGCGATCTCGATCGCTTCTGCCTCACTCATGACAGAACACCTGAAGGGTCTTAGGCTCGCGCAGGCGAAGCAGGTCTTCGGCGCCATGCACGCGTTGCTCACCGACACCGATGCCGATGTCGATCAGGCGGCGCTCGGTAAGCTCGCCGCCCTGTCTGGCGTGCGCGCCTACCCTTCCCGCGTGAAGTGTGCGACGTTGTGCTGGCACACCGTGAACTCGGCCCTGTCGACCGAGGACCCGACGACTGTGTCCACGGAGTAACGCGAGATGTTTGGCAACCAGAGCGAACCGGTAGTCATCAGTCGCGACGTCGAGGCCATCGTAATCCCGAGCGGTGAAGAGACCACCCTGCCCGAGGACGCGATGGGCTACATCACACAAGCCCTTGGCGGCAGTTTCACCGTCTACCTGGACGGGCATCTGTTCCGCATCGCTGGCCATGACGCTGACGCGCTAGGCAAGGAGCCCACTCCCCGCCCCGAGCTACCGGAGGGCGCCACCAACGATGACGTCGAGAAGCTTGCGTGGGATCAGATGCGCACGTGCTTCGATCCTGAGATCCCCATTAACGTGGTCGATCTGGGCTTGATCTACGGCTGCACTTTCGAACACGGGGGTGGCACCTCCCGACGGGTTGACGTGGTGATGACCTTGACCGCGCCCGGCTGCGGGATGGGCGATGTGCTCGTGGCGGACGTGCGCGAGAAGCTATTGCTGATCCCCACCGTCGAGGATGTTCGCGTGGAGCTCACCTTCGAACCCGCATGGGATCAAAGTCGCATGAGTGAGGCTGCTCGCCTACAAACCGGCATGATGTACTAATGCCACTGCCCGCCCCATCTTCATGAACGGCGAGCGTCCGCCCCGACGCGTGCTCATTGTGCGCCACGCACAAGCTGAGCGGGAACCCCCGGGGGGCGGACCGGACAAGGAGCGTCCACTAAGTGATCACGGCGAACATGAGGCACGTCTCGCTGGCGGGCGGCTGCAGGCTCGCGGAATCATCCTCGATCTGATCGTGAGTTCGCCCGCCACGCGCGCCGCCGGCACCGCACGTCTTCTCGCCAAGAGGCTGCGCTACGACGCCGAAGCCATCCAGTACGAACTGGCCATCTACAATGCCTCACGAACAACCCTGCTCGAACTGCTAAGTGATACGGATGATGGGAACTCCTGCGTGGCCCTTGTCGGTCACAACCCGGGGCTGAGTGAGCTTGCCGCCACCCTGAGTGCCGATCCGGTGGCTGGGCTACCCACCTGCGGCATCATCGGCCTTGTCCTTCCTCAGTTGCAGGACTGGGCATCGTTGCGGCCGAACACGGGCAAGCTGGAGTTCACCGACTTCGGTCGCACCACCCCTACGTAAGCTGGGCGCGCTACGCCAGACGCGCGGTTTGCAGCTCTGCGGGCCCTATTAACTCTTCCGATAACAACAACTGGAATCAGCGGACACCCCATGCAATCCCAGCCTAACGCCCTACTGCCCCAGCTCCGCGCGATGACCACCGTGGTCGCGGACACCGGCGACATCGACAGCATCCACCAATGCCGACCGGTCGATGCGACCACCAACCCTTCGCTGATCCTAGCCGCGACCCAGCAACCTGAGTATCAGCCGCTCATCGAAAAGGCCATCGCCACGGCCCCCACGACGCTCACCGGTCGCGCGCGCATTGACGCCATCGCCGAGCAGGTGGCCGTAAACTTCGGCCACGCCATCCTCGAGCTGATCCCAGGTCGCGTGTCTACGGAGGTGGATGCTCGCCTATCATTCGATGCGGGTGCGAGCGTGGCGAAGGCACGTCGTCTCATCAAGCGCTATGAGGAGATGGGCATCGACCGCGAGCGCATCCTGATCAAGCTCGCCTCCACCTGGGAGGGCATCGAGGCAGCGCGTGCCCTAGAGCAGGAAGGCATTCACTGCAACATGACCCTGTTGTTCTGCCTCGCCCAGGCGGTGGCCTGCGCGCAAGCCGGTGCCACACTTATCTCACCCTTCGTGGGCCGCATCCTCGATTGGTACAAGCAAAACACGGGCCAACAGGCCTACGCCCCGGAGGACGACCCCGGAGTCCGATCCGTAACGGCGATCTACAACTACTACAAGCACCACGCACTGACTACGCAAGTGATGGGGGCGAGCTTCCGCAACGCCGACCAGATCATCGAACTCGCGGGCTGCGACCTGCTCACGATCGCCCCGGCCCTGCTCGATGAGCTGCAGCAGCGCGAGGGCGATCTCGCGCGCAGACTCGCCAAGGACCGCGCACGGGATATGCAGATCGACTCCCTAGGAGAGGTTTCTGAAGGCGCTTTCCGTTGGAGACTCAACGAAGACGCGATGGCAACGGAGAAGCTAGCTGACGGCATCCGTCGCTTCGCCATCGACCAACGCAAGCTCGAAGCACTGCTCGAGCAATGGAGCTAATGCCACCATGAGCCGTCATCACTTGCTTCGTGTGGATGCCAGCAGCCGGCGCGAGGCGTCGGTGACGCGCGCCCTCGCCGACCGCCTCGTCGAACGCCTTGCGGCCGAGACCGTCGTTACCGAGCGCGACCTCGCCGATCCGCCCCTACCATTTGTCGACGGTGACTGGATCGCAGCCAACATCACCCCCGACGAGGCACGTACGCAGGCGCACCACCAGGTGCTGACCCTGTCGGAGACACTGATCGGCGAGTGGGAGCAGTCAGATGCAGTAGTGATCGCCTGCCCGATCTACAACTTCGGCGTACCCGCGGCCATGAAGGCTTACATCGATCTGATCTGCCGGGCGCAGCGCACCTTTCGCTACTCCACAGACGGGCCGGTCGGTTTGCTCGCCAATCGCCCGACCTACCTGGTTATGGCCTCAGGGGGCACCCGCTTGGGCAGCCCAATCGACTTCGCCAGTGGCTACCTACGCCACGTACTCTCGTTCATTGGCATCACTGACCTGCACGTGATCGCCGCCGATGGCCAGTCGAGCGACACCGAGGCACGTAGCAGGGCGGAAGCCGCTATCGACGACCTGACCTTACCTGTACGCAAGGTCAAACCATCGGAGTGATCAAAGGGTCAGCGCCCAGGTGACGGCGGCCTCAGCGTGCACGGCAGTAGTATCGTAGAGAGGGGCCTGCGTATGGCGTTCGCCTACCAACATGCCGATCTCCGTGCAGCCCTCCACGATCGCCTCCGCTCCCGATGCCATCAGGCCGTCGATGATCTCGAGCATGCGCGCGCGCGATCGGTCGTTGATCGTCCCCAAACAGAGTTCCTCGTAGATGATGCGATGGACCTCCTCACGCTCGGCGGCGCCGGGCACGAGAATATCGATGCTGTATCGCTGGGCGAAGCGGTCCCGATAAAACGGCTGCTCCATAGTGAAGCGCGTGCCCAACAACCCCAGCCTTCGCCGTCCCGCCTCGCGCGCCAGGGCGGCGGTCGCGTCCACGACATGCAAGAGGGGAACGTCGATGGCCGCCTCCACCGCGTCTGCCACCTTGTGCATCGTGTTCGTACAGATCAGCAGGCAGTCGGCTCCAGCCGCTTGCACCTGCGATGCCGCGCGAGCCAGAAACGCACCCGCCTCGTCCCAGCGGCCCTCGTGCTGAAGCGATTCGATCTCGTGAAAGTCCACGCTCACCAGCGCGATTGGCGCAGAATGCAGGCCGCCGAGCCGTTGTTTGACCGCCTGGTTGATCAACTGGTAGTAGAGCGTGGTGCTCTCCCAGCTCATGCCGCCCAGCAAGCCGATGGTCTTCACGCGCTAGTCCCCTGCTCAGGCATACACCGACGCCAGCGTGGTATGAGGGTAGTAGTGATCGAGAATGCTCTCGTAAGCGTAGCCTCGGTAGGCCATGACCGCCGCGCCGACCTGACAGAGCCCCACGCCGTGACCCCAACCGGCCCCACGCAACACCAGGGCGTCAGGACGTTCCGCTGGCCCCTCCAGATCCACCGCAAATGCGGAGCTGTATAGATGCGATGGTGAGAGCGCACGACGAATCTCAAGCTCCTTGCCAACCGTCAGAGTAGCCCGTTCCCCGACGAGACGCACGCACTGCAACCTGCCTGAGGCGCCGCGACGCACGGGCTCAATCGCTCGCACCGGTCCGAGATCATGACCGAGCTTCTGGCGCACTAGCTCCCCAGCTATTTTAGGGCTTAGGCGCTCGGTCCAGCGGTAGAAGTGGCGCGTACGCTGATCCCTCGGTGGCAACACGAGCGCCAACACCTCCTCGTCTTTGCAGTTGCAAAAGGAGGGTGGGTCGTCGTCGAGGTACGCACGAAAGTCAGCCTCCCGCGTCAGATCGTGGGCGAGTGGCCGCGCATCTCGGGCCTGGTCATCGACCGGCATCAGATAGGGTATGTGCGCATCGCTCCAGGCCACCCGGGCATCCTCCGACCGGCCTCCGCAGCACTTTGAGTACACGGTCTCGCACACCTGCGCATCGTGCATCAGCACAAGTCCACGGGTGGCCGCGATGGCCTGCTCGGCCGCTGGATTGGCGACGCGCAGAGTGCCATGGTAGCGCTGGCAATGATCCTCCGCGCAAACATCGAAGTCGGCGTGCGCGATGCTGTCGTACCACCGCATTACGGTGGTGGCGTCCTCATTCCCCACCGTGGCCCTCGCTTCCACGGCGTCCTGTATCTCAGCAGCGGACAGGCGAGACTTCGCTACCCTGCGCGCCAACAGCCAACTTCGCGATACCACGGCATGCGCCTCCAGTAGGGAGCGCGGTGAGCTGGAGGACATCTCCGAGCAAATAACCGACGTCAGATAGCGCTCCATGGGCAGGCGATTGATCGCCGTCACACCCCGTCCGGCTCTGGCGGCTATGAGCTGCAACTCGGCGGGAAACGCCTGTTCCTCGTACTCCGCCCAGTGGAAGCCCTTGCCAATCTCGGTGGTCAAGCGAAACTCGCCGTCGTCGCGCGTAGGTATCAGCGTGAACTCCTGTGCCTCCAGCACGCGCCCATCGCCGGTCAGCTGCAGCGTATCGTCGCGACGCTTCACCGAGTAAATGCCTTCACTAAGCGATACTGCCAGCTGGCTCTGCACGGCGTAGGGGCAACTCAAGGAAAAGCGGATCTCGGGTTCATCGTCCAAAAGTCCAACGGTGATCGTCGGCTCCTCGTGCGAGGCGGCATCGTGCTCACTCACCCGTGAACTCCTCGACCTCGATCGTGTGCTTCTGAGGGAGTGCGTCGGCCAGCGCCTGATGAGATCGCAAGGTGCAGGCCTCCAAGGGGGATGGCGATGGATGCCTGAGGCGATTGAGCCAGCGCACCACACGCGCGCGCCCCGCCGCCAGACGGGCTGCGGCCTGTTCATCCTCAGCCACCAAATTCCTGATCGCCTCGGACCACTCGAAGGCGCGCCCATAGTGATGGTTGAAGATCACCATGTCCGCAGGAGCAGCAAGCGTCCGTGCGGCCAGTGCCTCGAGTGAGTAGCGATCGGCTACTGCCTTCATGTCGAAATCATCAGCGATGACGACACCCTCGAAACCCATCGTGTCGCGCAGGAAGTCTCCGCAGAGGGCGTTGGACAGTGACGCAGGCCATTGCCCATCGATTGCCGGAAAGAGGATATGAGCGCTCATGATGGCACCCAATTCAGCACTGCCCATCGCCGCCTCGAAGGGCGCCAGGTCTGTGACACGCAGGGTCTCTAGGGGGTCGTCGAGGCTCGGCAGAGCGAAGTGCGAGTCGAGCAGGGTGCGACCATGACCTGGGTAGTGCTTGCCGACGCTCGCCACCCCCTCGGACTGCACGCCGCGTACGTACGGCAGGGCGTAGCGAACAACCTCCTGCGCATCACGCCCGAAGGCACGCGGTCCGATCACCTCGTTCTGCGGCTCAGCGAACACATCTAGGCAAGGGCCAAACACCACGTTCATGCCCAAGGAATGCAATGCGACGCCCACCGCCTTGCCCACCTCTGGGGCACGCTCGCGCCAGTTCAGGGGATAAGGGAAGTGAGCGATGGGCGCCGGCAGACGATGCACGCGTCCGCCCTCGTGATCGAGGGCCCAGATGAGTCGCTCTCGACCCGTGGCTGCTCGTATCGCATCGCGCAGCTCACCGAACGCAGCTAGCCAAACGGCGTACGGCTCGTTGTGGAGAAAGGCGTCGCGGCCGAAGTGCACACCCACTGGCCGAAGGGCCTGCAGGATAGTACGCGTTGCATCGCTCAGCTGCGGCTCGTCGATACGCAAGATGAGATGAAAACCTGGGTCCGCAGACGGAGTCATCGCTCGCTTCGTGGTGTGCTGATCGCCGGGCCCTCTCCGGCAGGCTCATGCTACCACTCGTGGCCATGACACACGGCTGCCAAGGCGATGTGGTACGCAGTGGTAGGCCTCAGCCCATTAATCACTGCCGACGTTGCACCGCGCGGCGCGGACCGGCGCGATCTCGCCGAGTGTCTCGATGGCGGCGCGCTTACCGATGGTTCTCCACGTGGACAGTCAGGTCCATGTCCCAAGGGGCAGCGGCGACTTCCGGGCGCAGCAAGGCCATGCGTGTGCACGATCGCAGCAACCCAGGTCAACCGCGTTGCTCCAACCTGTCGAGGACCGCCTCCATCTCCACCCTGCCCCACAGACTCCCCCAGCGCGCCCGCTTTCCCGAGCCATCGAGACCCTTCGGCGAGGCAGGCTGGGCCTCGCGGAGTAACTCACGATCCTCGAGCTGCCGCGCATTGACCGCGCCGCGCCAGCCATCCTCGAGCTCCGCCACCACTGCCAGCAGCTCACCGCAGAGGGTACAAGACAGGAAAAAGGCCTGCCTCGACCCCTGCTGATCCCGGCGCCAGCCGCTCACGCTGCGCAGCGAGATCCTCGCCTGCGGTGCCGAAAGATAGGCCACTCCCCGGGGCACGCAGAAACCGCAATCGCAGGCGCGTGGCGTATAGCTGGACAGGGGCTCGGGCAGCACGATGCTCACCGAGCAGTCGCCACAGGTGCAGGATCCTGTGTGGGGGTTCTCACTCATCGCGATCATACGTCACCTAACATATCCATTCTCAACTCTCCCTTACCCACCCCGTGCATCGTAGGGTAATATGGTAGGCCATGTGGCGAGATGGCTTGCCCTTCGACGAGGTGTCCGCTGCGGCGCGACAAGATCCGCGCCTTCGGTACCCCCGACTACATGGAGAACGGTCATGGATGTCGAACGCAAGATCCTGCAAGAGCAACACTACCTTTACGTGGATCGCCAGTGTGAGTACGGCCCGAAGATCGGCGAGGCGATGGGCTCGGCCTTCGGGGAGGTGTTCACGTTCAACGCGCAGCACGGCATCGCGCCGATCTCGATGCCGATGACCGTCTACCTCGAAATGGACCCTCGTATCTTACGCTTCAGGAGCGGTTTTCTTGTCACGGCCGAAGATGCGGCGAAGGCGAGCGGTAACGTCAACGCTGCCACGCTGCCCGCGGGCGATGTGATGACCACTATCCACGTGGGCCCCTACGACTGCATGAACGAGACCCACAAGGCACTCTGGCAACTGATGGAGGCGGAGGGTATCGCGTGCGCAATGCCGATCTGGGAGATATACGTGGACGACCCCGAGCGTGTTGAGCCGTCGAAAGTGCGCACCGAAATCTATCGGAAAGTGGGCTGAGCGACCGAATCCACACGCCTAGAGTGATATCTCATAGGCAACGATTAGCTGTGACCCGTTGTTGGCCTGCGCCAACGACAGGCTCACACGCTCGAGCCCCGGTACAAGCTCGAAGGCGATTGCCTGCGGCGTCGAGGACACGCGTGGTGCTAACGCCTCGACCAGCTCGCTGACGCCCACCGGCACCACCTCCGCCAGGCGCGCCAGGCGCTCGAGCGCTAGTCCGGCAAGCGTCCCCGTCGGGACACGCTCGAGTTCGAATGCGTAGGTGATGGTGGCTGGCGCACAGCCAGACTGGGAGATGAGCACCCGCTCCCCGCTTCGAAGCCACACCCGCTCGGCCACCGTGTAGGGCGCCGGGCGGGCTAGCTGGTACTGGCGCACGACGCTAAGGGTGGTGTTCACGACGGGATGCGGAACACCGAAGACGCAGTCTTCTTCTGCCGCCTGGCCTGAATTCGCAAACGCCTGGGCGCACCCGAGCAGGGCCGCACCGAAACCCCCACCCGCCAGCGCTATCGCCCGTCGCAAGTTCTCCGCCAACCAGCGTATAGCACGTCGTTCAGTCTTCCCTATCCACCAGCCCATGGCGATCGGGCTAGCGCGCCGCTCGACGGTCAGCACGCGTCCAAACGCATCGATAGCTTGCATGGCGCTCTCCATTCCCTAGTCAGGCGCTGCACATCGGATCCGAGCCCCGCGGCTCGCCTTCATGCGCAGACCACTAAGCGGTAGCCCAAATCCAATTCAATAAGATTCGCCTGGGCACGGTTCCTGCGCGCCCAGGTACCGGCATCCAACTCTTGCTGCAATTTGAGCAGGCCCGCGGTGCAATCGATCTTGTCGAAGGTGGAGATCGCTGAGCGAACGCGCTCGTCAAGGTAGGCCGAGGGCCTCTTCCAGTAGGCTCCCAGAAATCCGTCTGTACAGTCTGAGGGAATCTCCACCGGCGTCACCTCTACCGCGCCAAGCGCCGCACGGAAGACATCGAGCGGTGGAAAGATCTGACGGTCGATCCTCAGAATCTCGGGTAAGTAGTCTTGCACCAGCCAAAAGCCGGCGTGCTCGGGGTCCCACGTCAACACGACCACCGCGCCACGCGTCACACGCCGCATTTCCGCAAGCCCCGCCAACGGGTCGTCCCAGTGGTGCACTGTTAGCACTGCGAGGGCCGCATCGAACTCATCTGACTCGAACGGCAGTGCCTCCGCCCGTGCATGGACTGCTGCGCCCGCGCCCCGACTCCTCAGCATCTCGAACGATGCATCCACAGCAATCACGTCCTGCTTCGAAGGCTCGTAAGACCCTGTGCCGGCGCCGACGTTCAGCACGCGACGACTGCCGGCAAGTGGCTGGTCCAACCGCGCCGCAAGTCGCGGATCAGGTTCGCGGTAACGGGTGTAGACGGCGGCGACGCCATCGTAGTAGCGGCTGACCATCTACGCGCCCATCCCACTCATCAGACGCCTGATGGTCTCATGCTGTACGCGGCGCTGAAGCGGGGTCCCGGCGACGGAGGGTATTGGGGGCCGAAGACGCGTACCACTCACCCCTGGGCCCAAGCGCGCGATCAGCGCCGACCTGGCTACGCAGCGCTTCGCCTAGTGTCCGCACGCTCATCGCTGCAGCCGGGATACTACGAGCGCGGAATCCACCGAAAGATCACCCTCGGTCCAAGCCTCACGAACTGGCACCCCCAACTGTACGAGGAACTCATGCTCCGCAAGGGTCTGCCCCTGCCCTCCTGAAGTCCCGATTTCGACCACTGACACCGTAGCACTCACTGCCTTCGCCGAGTGCTCCGTGAGCCGGATCTGCAGCTCGACTCCCCGCAGCCGGATCGGAATGTAGCTACCGTTGCGGACACTGTCCTGATGATGCACCGAATGGGACTCCCCACCAAGCTCGAGCACGACGTCGTAGTTGCACCGATAGATCTTGGCCTCGCCCGCCGCCGCGGCGCCGACCAGCCCCCAAACGATCAGCAGCGTCGGAAGCCGTAAGATGTGCCGAAACACGTCAACCTCCATGAGCTTGGGGGAACCGTGCCCCGTTCAGTGCGGACCCGAGGGAAGCACCGCCTCTAGTGTCGCCGCCGAAGACGTCCGAGCATTCCCGCGCTATCACAACCGATCGGTACCCCCCACGATGAGTTCTTTGGTTCATTGGCAGGCTATCGCTCTAGTCCCCGTTTGAAGGCGCAATAGATGCATTGACACAAGCTAGCTTCATCCCCGTCCTCCACGCCCTGTTGATCGCTCGCTTCAATTCGAGCCATCGCGATCAGACCTCCCGCCCTGACCTCGAACGTTGGGCGTCAAAGCTCCCCCTTCCGGACCTCTTCAGCCGGCGCTTCCTTGCTTGGCAAGGCACCGCCAACGAAGATGGCGTTCGCCAACACCTTCTCGCCGTTCAGCCACACCTCGAAGGTCCACATTCCGGTGGGTGCCGTCACGGGCGGGGTGAACCACTGCCACACTCTCTTCGTACCACCGCAGGGATCGAAGGTATGCTCGTACGTATGGACGAGCGTCCCATACGCATCGAACAGCTTACCAACGTGGGTCTGCTCCTCGTCGGGCAAGCTCGCGTAAGTTGTGTACATCACCACCTGAGCGCCCGCTTGCACGATGTCGACGCGGTCTACCGGCAACGTATCTTCGAGCGCGCTGGTGAAAAAGTTGCGCACTGTATACCCCGGGCCACTCGCCGTTTCCGTCGCAGTGAACGCAGGCGTGCACGTGACGCACGATAGGAGCGCTACAAGCCATTTCATATCGATCTCCTTCGGTCCGAATCTCAGTAAGCACACAGGGGTTTAGCCGCCAAAGTATCACGGATGCCTAACGCCCAGTAGCATCCGTCCCGACAAGGCACGATTTGACGCGCGCTCGCTAGCACTCACTTGCTACCCAAGAACGAGACCAAGGCGAGCCCGCCCTCAACGCTGGTGGACCAGGAAGCCGATTCCTCGAACTCGAACCACGGCTCAGTTCGCATGTCGAAGAGGATACTCGACCACGTCGGTCCCGCGCCCTCGACGCCGCCCATGGCTTGAATCTCGCACGTCGCCGACCGACAGACCACTGTAAGCACGTCGAAGCCGAGCGCCTTGGGATGCCCAGCCAGGAACTGCTGCACCGCTTGTTCCATGAACGGCGCCCAAGCATCCTCGCGACGCTCGGTCTCGAGCGCCGCATGGCGTTCGGACGGTGTAGCTCCGCTAGGATCGGGTTCCGCCCCCTCCCTCACCAGCGAACGATGGGATTGCGCCACCACGATCCGCTCGGCGGACGCCAACATAGGCGGCGGGTCGACCCCCGGCGCTAAGGCTGCAACTTGCTCTGGATCCGCCGCGGAGCCAGGCGTCCGCGATTCTCCTCCCACGACAGCCTGCTCAGGCTCGCCAGCGGGCGTCGCGAGCGGCATGATCGCCGGAGCGGCGTCCGCGTCGACCATCGCCGCAGGACGTTGCGCGAGAGTCGCGCCATCGCGCTCGACCACGGAAGGGCCACCTAGCCTGAGGATCCCGGCACACGCCACGGCCCCCACCAATACGCCCAGAGCAAAGGAACGAGTCTCCATCAAGCCTCCGCGTGTCCGATCCACATGCGATACAACGTCCGCGCGAGCGTCGCTGGGTTAACTCTCCCAACAGAATGCCACGATCCGCTGCGCCCAAACCGAAGACCATTCCATGCCCGTCGCAATTCGACGCTTTCGCGGGCAACGTAGACCTCCTGGCGCTCACCCGCTGGCCCTGATCACAACTCGGATGCGAGCCCATTGCGACTAAGAAACGCCATCACCTGCGTGACGGGGCTGGGACAGTCATTGTGACCACACCGAGGCGAGATCAGGTGGCCGTGGCGAGCCATGTCCGCCAGCCTCTGCCCATGCGCATGGGGAATGACGGCGTCCTCAGTGCCGTGGTAGATCAGCACCGGAATGCCCAACGTACTAACGATCGCGGCGTTGTCAAAGCGATCCAGCAGCAAGAAGCCCGGAAACCCCTTGGAGGAGACGAGCCGTCTCAGGGAGAGGAATGGAGCCTCTAAAACGAGTGCCGCAACGCGCCGCTCGCGGGCCAGAACAGACGCGATTCCAGTGCCGATGGAGCGGCCGTAGGCGATCACGCGACCCTCGCTGATGTCCTGCCGCGTTATCACAGCATCAAACGCTTGTAGCGCCGACGCCTCTATCGACGCCGAGCTCGGCGAACCCGCCGTGCCGCCGTAGCCGGGATACTCGAGCAGCAGCACGGCAAAGCCGAGTGCACGATACGCTGCAAGCCTCTCCAACGACCATATCGCAAGCTCGGCGTTTCCGTGGGCGTAGACGATTAGGGGCGCTGGTAGCGGACCGCGCTCAGGGAGGGCGAGGAAGGCCCCGCCGATATCGACGGCAATCTCCTCCACCCCCAACCCAAGAAGCGTGGGACCGCCCCACTGCGGAGCAGGGAACAGCACATGCCTCTGCATTGCCAGAAAGCCGACCGCGAACACGCCAAGGCCGGTGAGCGCCAGCGCAACGACCTTGCTCAGCAGCTCTCCCGCCATCACATATCGACACCGCACGCCAGGCACCTTCGCACTACACCGACCGGCTGCCAGCTCGCGGCTACCAGAAGGCACTTGGTCAGCGAATCCCAGCACAAACATAGGCGGATCTGCCGCTCCTCTGCGCCGCTAGGAGCCCCTCGTCCAAGCGGCTGGGTCATCGACAGTCTCGGTGGTATTGCCCGCCTCAACGCACTAGGACTCCCACACCATATACGTTACGTCGACAGCGTCGGCACCGAAGCGCCGGAAAAACCCTTGCGCTTGCGCATTGCTGCGCGCTACCGTCCAGTACGCTCGCGCAGCGCCGAGTGCACTCGCCACCTCGCCCGCCGCGCTCATCAACTGCGACCCGATGCCTCGCTTGCGACGGCTACTGGCTACGTAGAGATCGACCACCTGCAAGGTTCGCTCAGCCTGTTCTGCATCGTATCCGATGGTGTGAATGAGGTAGCCAACCAGTGCTTCCGACGGAGCGTCTGCCACTAGGGTTGCAAACGCCGCCCCTGGCCGGAATCCATCGCGCATGAAACTGTCCACCGTCAAACGGCCTTGAACCTCTTCATCTAGATCTCGGAGGTAGCGTGTGAACTCGCCATACAGGCGCAGGACCTCTTGCGCGTCGTTCTCGTTGGCTGGCCGTATATGGATGCCCATCGCTTGAGCCTATCTCGTTGAAGAGCTAGTAAATACGATAGCCAGGCGTCTAGTGGGCCGCTTGGCAAATAAGGTGACGCTCAGCGAGTAGCACGGGCGCCATCGCGGCGTTGCATCGCTTGCTAATGGCGATGCCATTGGCTGCGCGACGCGCCTTGCTGACGCTGCCCCTACGCTGACTGAGCGTTACCTTACTTACCAAGCGGCCCATTAGGCACCTCGGTCACGACCAGACTTGGCGTGTTTCCACGCCTCGTAGGTCTTCTCAGCGTCCATCTGCTTTAGCTCGTACCAGGCAGCGATTGCGTCGCCTCTCGACACACCCGTCTGGTCCTTCATGAACGCAGACAGAAAACTGATGTAGCGACCCGATCTCGCCTGCGCAAAGGACCCCTCGATCTGGCAGAGCTCTGTGTAACTTGCGCGCCAACTGTCCGTAGGTCAAGGTCGCGCCCGCAGCGAGCTGCTCCTCTCGCCACCGGCTTAGGCGGTACTTGGCGCCTGACTTTTTGCGCTGTCCCGGCGCCATGCGCAGTCGCTCTCTCTCCAGGAATGCTCTCGTCGCAGCATCGTTCGTGTAGCGGCGTACACGGCGGCGCACTGAAAGGGGCGTTTCGCTGTCGCGTGGACCTTCGCCACCGCGCGTTCGCGCAGCGCGGGGCGTGCCTACGGTGCCCGATTCCAGAACGGTACATGCGGGAGCGGCGTTCCACCACTCTACCAGCCGGCCAATTGATCGGCGAAGGGACTGCGGATGGTGACCTAGGCGGGCCACAGTCAAATTGCCTAGCCAACTCGATATCCGCGTCCTCAAATGCGATACGGTACCCCCCAAGTTCACACCGGGGGACGTGCGACCCGTGTGGTGGCCGCTAGCGCGAGGACTTGAGTTGCAGCGTGACGCGAGACCAAGTCACATTCGTCTTGCCTGGAATGACACTCGGCGCTCGCCTTTGGACGGCGACGGACCTGAATCCAAAGGCTTTCGAGGCCTCGATCGTCTCATCGGCGTCCGTTGGAAACACCCTCGTCCCTACTCCAGGAGGGCCATGGCGCAGGGATACGCAAAGAACTCCACGCGCCTGCAGCAGCGCACCAAGACGCTCTAGCCCTGCAATTCGCTCGGACGGATCCAGGTGGTGCCAAACCCCCTCGACTAGGATGAAGGAGTAGCGGTCGCCGACAGTGCCCAAACTCTCGAGGTACGGAAGACTGTCCATGATCCAGCGGACGCCGTGACGGCCATAGACCTCGACCGCAGCTCTCCGGAACGGTGCGAACGGCTCTACGGCGTCCACCCTGTACCCCATCCTCGACAGCCAGGCAGCATTCTGTCCGACGCCGGACCCCGCATCCAGCACTGCAGCGCCTGCTCTGGGCAGATAGGGCAAGAACGCTGAACAGACCTCTTCGAACCGCAGTCGTTGGCTGGCAGTCGTAAACTCTTCGATCGCCGACCCGTAGCCTGCGACGCCAGCCGGCTGCCTCATTTGAGCCATGTTCGCGAGATGGTTCCCCGCCTCACGGTGCCCATCCGCCGCCCAAGAGAGAGTTCGCACGCACCAGGCCTACGGCTTTGCTCTGCGCCTGCGAATTCCCGCGCTCGAGCGCCACGAATGCGCCGCTACGTGCCCAGCCATCATCAAATGCCCCCCTCAGTCGCGCGCGCTCCTGTTCGCGGACAAGGCCCAGCGCATCCGACAGGAGCGTCAACCTCACCGACGCGTCGGTCCGTTCCTGCCACCACGCCGCGACTTCCGCCCAGAGCTGCGCTACGGCCTATCGAGTAGTGACGAGAGAGGTCGCGAATGCCAGCGGTTCGAAGGGGATCGTCTCTAGCCCAACATCCTCCAAGCCGGTATCGATGAGCAGCAACTCACCCACGTCGTGGATCTCGCCCAAGCCGCCTGTTCTGGAGTGGAACACGCTCCCTGTCAACTCTCGATATGGCCTATCATATTAGCTCAGTTGCTGCCCCGCTGAGCCCTCGATTTGCGCGCGAGCACACCAAGAGACCGATCAGTAGCAAGCTTGCTGCGGACCCCCTGGCCCGGTGAGCTCGCCGAGCTGTGCCCGGCGGGCTTCGACGCTGCGCTACTCGGCGCCGGCTCACAGCGCACCCGGATCGCGACCGCAGAGGCATAGACCAAGCTCGCTCCGACACGCACCCAGCGCAGGCAGGATCGTCAAGTCAGCACGAGCCCTTAGTCCCGCCCGATTCACCTCTGCTGCCCGCCACCTGGTCCAGACTTGAAACAACTCTGTGTATCCATGGAAAAGCAAGACCCTGAGAGGATTGATGCCGGGGTCACGGCGTCCAACGCGCTGTCAGCAGCGATTCAACCCCCGCACGCTACCCTGGACTCGAGTTCACTCGCCAACGGACTCTAGCGCCTCCCGACAGTTGTGCTGAAGAACGGCTTGCTGCCCGGACAACTCTTGCAGGAGACTCCGGAGGATTCGCATCGAACCAATCAGCTGATCTGGATCTTGCGCATCGCGCGAGAAAAAGAAATCCGATAGACGCCTAAGCGTTACATTGACATTTGTCTGTGATAGGTAGGCTTGCGAGATCACATAGGAAACTTCGAAGTCGATATGCGACGACACAGAGCTTTGCTGAGCCAGCCGCCAAGACGACTCGCTGTAGAAGTCTTGTATCAGCCCCCTCTCCATCAACCGTCCATGGCGATGCCATCCGCAGTCAGCAAGCTCTGCATGAGCTCGTCCGAGGCCAAGTGCCCATCTATCGCCTCGATCACCGTTCGATGATAGGGCAACCATTCGTCAACGACTGCGAGGTTCCTGGTCATCTCGTCAGCAATATGGCTGATGAGCTCATCGACCATGTGCGCATCCCGTCGCTGCTCCAACACGCTGTCGAGGAACAGAGCCAGTAGCACACTAAAGACGATGAGTACTGCCTCGATCGCGTATCGCGCAACGCTCTCGTTGGTACGTGCCGAAGATGTCATCTCGATAGGTTCAGTTCACTGCTGCTACAGAGCGCACAGTGGATCAGCCTCGATGCCCCCAGAAGTCGCATCTGCATGACGGCGCACATCGCCGTTGGCCCGCCCTGAGGGTTCCTACGGGACGCCGCGACTGGGGTGCCCAAACATGCGCTCAAGCGAGCTGTACGCCGCTTCGACCAGCGCCGCACGGAGTACTCGCATGGGACATACTCGGGCGTGTCCCTGTGTTGGCAACCGACCAGGTAGTAAGCGCCTAGCTGAAAGCCGGCGAAGTACCCGACACCCGTCCGCGTGGAGCTCTCCTGCCTCACGGCGCTCTTCCGACCTTCCTCGTCCAGTTCCGGGGCATCGGAGGGAATCGACGGCAGGTAATTGGACTTCGCCACAAGTGATCCCACAAGCTGCGGGTCCCCTTTGTACGCTCTAGCGACTGAGTAATTCGCACGCTGCTCGGCGTACCATGCCACCCCGTGCGACGCTAGCTGCACATCGGTAACGAGAGCGACGAATACGTGATCACTACCACCGAGGTGCTCGTTGAGACTCGCCCCGGTACAGCTGGCGACAACTTGGCCACTGCAGCTGCTAATAGCGCAAACGCCTCGGTAGGCATCTCCCTAACCTCCTTCATGTGCTGCCTAACGTCAAGGGTGAGCGCGCCGGACATGGGCCGCTCGAGCAACCCGGAAGGGAGGGCGGTGCCAACTTTCCCATCCAGCATAACTAGTAGTGTGCTGTCCCAGAAGTTCGTTGAAAAATACGCACGGGGCTCTTCGTTCCTGGGTGCCGCGCGACGACGAGCGTGGCAGGCCCCACGGGAGGAGGAGCAACGTACCCCGGGGGCGAAAAGTATCCGCGTATTTTTCAACGAACTTCTGGGACGGCACACTAGATGCCCGTCACACCCAGCAGCGGCGGGATCGCTCCTGCGGTGCGGAGCCAAACGGAAGTTGTCCGCCATATCCCACAGGATCGTACTGAGGGGATCTCCACGTCCAGAAGCACACCTAGCGGTTCTCCATGGCGCTTGAATCGAAGACTGCCTGACCGCTCCCTCATCTCTACGCCGTACGGGCCCATCCCGAAACAACACCCTCTCTCGGCGAAGGGGCGCACGATCTGCCCAATTTCTGCCCACTTCCCATCGTCGCCCCCAACCCTCTGATTAGGGGAGCTCATGATCCCTGCGCATCGCACGCTTCGCTCTCTTCGAAGGCCATCAGGTGTTCTTCGAATACACCCCTGAACAACTGCTCGGCGCGACCAAGCCGTTTCCCTTGGAATGGCGCTCTGCCATAGCGTCCCTCGCTCGCTATTCGAACGTTGAACAGCAACTTCCCCGGCCTTGGAATCATCGTGACAAGTTCGCGAGTCCCACGCGACCTCGGCGTGTAGCTCGCGATCACCTCGCGGTTGTTTCGATGCGGCTTCCAACCAAGCGATTGAGCACACGCCATTGCTAGCGCGCGGTTCTCCGCCGCGTGGTCCCTTGCGGAAAACACCTGCAGGCGATACGTACTCATGACAGACCGATAGCCCGCGGCCGCCCATAGCATTCCGCCCGCATAGGCCAGTGCCAGGGATGCTAGAGAGTCAATCAACGGCCACAGTAGCAGTGCCGCGCCTGGCGCGAGGACAATGCTGGCGACGAACGAACCAAACCAGTCATCCAGCGTGTCGTGCACCGCGTTCCCGCGTCGATCAAGTCGCACGAGGCGACCCTCCCGCTCACTCCCCCGCGTATCGATCTTCTCGAAGAAATCCGTCATTCAACCGCCCAGCGTCTGCGAAGATGGCGGCCCTACCCGTTTCAATCCTGGTTGAACCCGAAAGCCATCTCCCGCCCGTAGGTCTACAATCGCGTTCCCAAGGCTTCCCTAGAACAGGGCTCTCGTGCCAAAGGGTCATCGTCGCAGCAGCACGCGCAACGTGCAACATGCAGACTCCCGTTGTGATGGTGACGCGCTTGCACAGATCACGCAGTTCCCACGATCCCGCCTCCCAGCGTAGTTGCTGCCATCTAACTCATCGAACTGACGGCGCACCGTCTCTCCTCACCGAAGCCTTCGAATTCTATACCTGTTTACACAGTTTCAGATCCGAGCAACGTGAGTGCCGAGTTCTTTCGCCACCTATGTTGCCGCGACAGCAGCCTCATCCACTCTACGAACGGCTTCTCCACGGCACTCGTCATGTGATGCCTAATTTCCTTTCTAGCCATACCTCCCTACTTCTCCGGGAAGGACATGTCCATAGTTCGTGGGGAGACCCTCGTCCACAGACTTTGAGATGTGGACAGCGGCGATTCGCATGCCCCTCAAACTTTGCTTCGATATCCGCAGCCGTTGAGTCAGGCGTTCGTTCGCAAGTGCAGGGCCGCAGCCGGGATATGGTCATCCTATTCCACGATACACACTCGAGGACGGCGGACAATATCAATTCCTATCTGGACTTGATCGAGGACAGAATCACCGGTGAAGGTAACTTCCCAGTGGTCTCCAAAGAGCTGCAATCGCGAGTGTGAACTGAATGAGAATTCCCCATGTTGCACTACTTGCAATGCGCGGACTCTCGTTGCTGTGGTTGGTACGACACGAGGCCGATCCCGCATACCCGAGGGTCACAGAGATCATCGATCAGCCTCAGATGTACGACGGTGAACACATCGATAGGCTCGTTGCCCTTGGGCCTGCGGGCGTTCCGCAGATCGGACTTGGGCTCACGGCTGGAGAGGAGTTTCCCCTCAGATTTGTGTTCGCACTCGGTGAATTGGGCACCGGCGAGGCCGCAAGCCCGCTCCTCCAGTATCTGTCTAGTCGTGCCTCCTTCGATTCCAATGATGATAGCTACGTCACGGCCCTGACCCTGCGTGCTGTTGGCCACATCGGCGCCGAAGAGGCACTGAGTCCCCTGGGCAACCTACTCGTCGAACCACAGGTGCATCCTCGGGTCCGATTGGCAGCAGCAGCGGCTTATCTTCGCTCCGCGGCCGGAGGTCGAGACGAACGCGCCGAGAAAGTTCTATTGGACCTCTATGCGAACCGAACTGAGTACCTAGCTGACTCGAATTCGGGATTCAGCGACGCTGAACTCTACGGTGCTTTGTCAGCGTCAGCATCTGGCGAAATCAAGGAAATCCTGCTTTCAGCCCTAGGTGCGGGTGTCTACGGCAAGGTGGCGGAGACGATCGTCGACTACTTCGGACAGCACAGAGATCCCAGATCGGGCAAGGCACTAGTGGCTCTTGCGAGCAAAACAGATCGCCGCCCAGACATCCGCGTGAAGGCCGTACTTACCGCGGCTGCTTTGCCGGAAAATGATGCAGTTGTCGACTTTGCAACCGCTCAAGCACTCCTCAACTGTGCTAGTCGCGACCTGATCTGACAGTTATCGACCTCGATGGCCGTGCAGTTGTCAGATCAGTTCAGCGAACTGACTTTGCTCTCCCACAAGCCGCGACCATCCACCAGCGTCTGCATGGGCGTCCGTCCGCAACACAT
>JBCCWS010000039.1 GCA_039193195.1 Pseudomonadota bacterium | reverse complement strand
GTTAGAAGTTCGTTGATGACTTCGCGGCACCTTTTCGCCCCTGAACACGTTGCTCCTCCTCCCGTGGGACCTGCCACGCTCGTCGTCGCGCCGCGCTCAGGGACAAAAATTCGCGTGCGAATTCATCAACGAACTTCTAACTCAGGACACTAGTTTAGTGGGCCGCCCTTGGTAAATAAGGTAACGCTCAGTTTGCGTAGGGGCAGCGTCAGCAAGGCGCGTCGCGTAGCCAATGGCATCGCCATTGGCAAGCGACGCAACGCCGCCCATGCTACTCGCTGAGCGTCACCTTATTTACCAAGCGGCCCACTAGGCGGGGGGCTCAAGGCGTTAGCCGTTCTATGAACTGACGCGTGTCGTTCAGGAGGCGGCCCCGTGCCGGCTCGTGCACGTACATCATGTGCCCGCCTTGGTAGTACTCGTACTGCACGCGGTTGGCGTCGATCTCGTGGCGGCCAAGGGTGTACTCGGCGTCGAAGTAGGGCGTGACCAGATCGAAGTAGCCTGATGCGACGAGTAGCTCCAACTGTGGGTTCATCCGCAGCGCCGCTGCCAGAGCGTGCGCTGTATTCACGTAGCGAGGCTCCCAGCCCGCGTTTTGCGTCGGGTTCCAATCCCACTGCTTGCTGAGGTTCGGGTCCGCCGGCGAGAGGTATTGGCGATGCCAGTCCACCTTCAGTTCCTCCAGTAGATATTGCATGAAGGCGGCCTTGTAGGCGGGACTAATTGCTGTACTAGCTGCATCCCCTTCCGAGCTCGTGGCGACGTCGTCGATGTCGTCTTGGACGTAGCGGCTGTCGAGGCGGCCGACGGCGAGGCCTTTGTCGCGAAGGAGCTCCTTGGCGAAGCGGTCGCCGCGAAGGCGCAGATTCACGCGGTCGAGGTAGCTAGGGCTGATGCCCGTGAAGTAGCTCAGCCTATCGCGTACCTGCGTATACTCCTGCTCCCCCAGACGGCTGCCCTTCCATAGGGCGGGTAGGTACTGCTCGATGGCGAACTCGCGAGCTGCGGCGAGAAACGCCGCTTGGTTCGGCTCTTTTGGGGTGACGCGCTCGTGGTAAAGCGCGGTCGCCGCGAGCGTGGGAAGGTAAGTGACGAAGGAGGTGAGGTTATCCGGCACGTAGGGCGAGGAGCCCGCGTAGTCCAGGGCTTGGGAGACGAACACCATGCCGTTGACGGCGATCTGCATCTCGTTCTCGAGGATGTGGGCGACTGCCGCGGCGCGGGTCGTGCCATAGCTCTCGCCGAGCAGGAAGCGTGGGGCATTCCAGCGCTTGTGTTCCGTTAGCCAGGTGCGGATGAACTCGGCGATACTCTTGGGGTCTTCGGGTAGGCCCCAAAACTCCTTCGGCTTGGTCTCGCCTAAGGCGCGCGAGTACCCGGTGCCAACGGGGTCGACGAAGACCAGATCGGTCACGTCGAGTATCGTTTGCGGTGCGTCTTCGACGCGATAGGGCGGCGGCCCCGGGTGGCCCGCGTCAGACGGTACGACGATGCGCTTCGGTCCATAGGCGCCCATGTGCAGCCAGGTGGAGGCGGAGCCAGGGCCGCCGTTCCAAACGAAGGTCACCGGCCGGGTGGGGGGCGCGTCCTTCTCGAGGTAGGAGAAGGCAAAGATGGCTGCGCGGGGTTTGCCGTCCATGTCGCGCAGGTAGGTCTCGCCGGCGATGGCGTCATAGGCGACCGTGCGGCCGTTGAATTTCGCGGCGTGTTCGGTGACGAAGCGCGTGGGCTCTGGGGTTTCCTTGGCGGGTGGCGCCGCAGTTGTCTCTGCTGCCGGCAGCGCGGTGGTCAGCGCCAGCAACAGCGCGAGTAGAAGTAGGAAACGTGGCATGCGCAGGTTCGCTAGGTAGCTGGACGGAGCTCCAAGCGTAGCGGGATCGTGGTTAACTGGATAGTGCCGCTCGGGCTGTTGAGCGGTGCGGAACTGGGGAGGAGCTAGACCTCGCCGGCTGCTCCTCCCCCTTGCGCTTCCCTAGGCGGCCGGGAGGGCGAACTTCTGCTCGTCCACCGCTACACCGTAGCTCTGCGGGTCGTCAGCGTGGCGAAAGGCGTCCTCGACCATGCGCGCGTAGAGGTGTCCGGTGGTGCGCATGGCGTAGGCCACCACCTGGACGTCTTCGCTGCTCGTCACCAAGTCTTCCAGATAGCTGTGCATGAGACGGTTGTGCCCTTGGTCGATCGTCGTGTGGTCCTTGAGGAAGGTCAGGGCCTCGTTGGGCACACCAAGCCCGCGCAGCTGATCCATGTAGGCAGGGCCGTTCTGCGTCGGCGTGAACTCTAGGAAGTAGAGGTAGCCTAAGTAGCCCACGGGGTTCTTTACGTAGATCTGGTAGAACCCGTAGGCAAGCAGAGCACTCGTCGCCGGGAGCGGATTCTCCACGGGGATGGCGCTGACGTCCTGCCCGAGTGCTGCCATGTCGTTCAGGGCAAGTTGATCGTGGCCGATCTCCGAAGTGGCGTGCTTGAAGAAGCGCTTTACCACCGATCGCTGGTGGCCCTTGAAGTACACGGTCGCCAGAGCCTGAAGCTGGGGGTTTTCACGGGTGTGATGAAAGACCTGGCGCAGGTAGGACTTGTAATGCTCCAACCCTAGCTCGCCGCCGGCGAGACGTTGCATTCCAGGGCTGGCGTTGAATTCGGCGAGCACGGAGGCGAAGGCATCTTCGAGTTGTTGGCGATAGCTCATGATCATTATATCCCTTAGGCAGTGGCTTTGATTACCTGGCTTGCCTGCCAGGCCTCGTAGTGAGGAAGAAACGGTGATTTGATGGCGCGGAAGTGTTCAACGTCGTGCAGATCGAGCGCCATACCGATGACACTGCCGTACTCGGTGTGCTCGAGTCTCGGCAGGTACTTCCTAAATCCAAGGCTCTCGAAGAAGCCCACTAAGGGTGGGTTGCAGTCCATCAGGTTGTAACGCACGCCGCGAAACAGCGCGTGCGAGTAGATGCCGGTGGCCAGTGCAAGCGCGGCGCGACCGCCGCGGTGCTGTGGGTGCACCATGAACTTGGTCGTGATCGAGGTGTCGCTCGGGTGCGAGGCGATCTTGCTCATTTGGTAGAGATGCTCGTACTCGCCGAGATCGCCGTCTCGGGCATAGTTGGCCCGGACCGTGCCCACGATTTTGTCGCCAACGCTCACGTAGAGCAGGATGCCGGTGGCGTCTAGCGGTTCGACGATCCGTTGTCGCTCGTGGTCTGCATATTGTTGCGGTCGGTCCATTTCTCCGACGTACACCTCGTATCGGAGGCGGTATATGGCTTCGCGTTGTTGCGCGGTCGTGGCTTCACGTACCTGCATTGTTCTTCCTTGTTGATCCCCGAATGGTCAGTCTTGGAGACCGCTCCGACGGCCCACCGGTGAGAAGGTGGGCCTGGCCGCAAAAACCTCTCACCGCTGGATGCGGCGTTCGTGAGTAGGAAGGAGACTGCGCAACGATCTCAGCAGCTCTGGAACGAAGCTCTGTGCCGGGCGCGAGGTCCGGACGCTGCGGGGGGTGTGAGGCGCACGAACGGCGAGCCTGCGTTAGCGCGAGCCGCTGCGAGCGCTCTTCGGGTCGCGAGGCGAGATGGGATTCGGTGCGAGTGGCTGCCGAGTGGTCTGCGGCGCTCATGAGGAGCGCGGCGCCTAGGGCGAAGGCATGATTCCGCCATCGATTCCAATTGCGCGGGCGCGAAGGTCTCTGCACCATAGCGGCGCACGCGATCGTCGCCTCATAGGCGGCGTAGTGAACCGACAGCCTAATCCTGGTGAACGGTCCTCGCTGGGCGCTATAGGGCCCTCCGCACTGAAGTAGTGCGCACCTGCACTAACGTCGCGCTAGCGTCGCGATCGCGCAACAACCCAGCGTTATCGACGCATTTCTTCCCTTTTCGTGTTGCGCTTTCCCCGAAGTTGCCGCAATGATGCGGGCCAGGGGAAGCGGGGAGATACCCGCACACAGCCGTTCACCGGCTGGTTTAGAACGCGTCAGCGACTGCAAACCGGGGGAGAATTTCGTATGCCAACCACCAATGCTCGACTGAGCCATGCACTGCGACGGGCCTTGCTTGCCCTATCGACGCCCGCGCTGGCGATGGGCGCCACCGCGGTGCTCGCGCAGGGGGCTGAGGAGATCGAAGAAGTCGTCGCCACCGGTACGCGCCTCGCACGCGATCCGAACCTCGAGGGCGCTCAGCCAGTCACGGCCATCGATAGTGAAGCGATTCAGCTGTCGGGCGAATACTCGCTTGCCGACGTGGTCAATGACGTGCCGGCGCTGCTCTTCTCGGTGACGGCGGAGCAGTCGGCCGACGACACCCAGGGCGTGACCGCGGGGGGCAACGTGCTCAATCTGCGCGGGCTTGGCATCGATCGCACCCTGACCCTGGTCAACGGCCGCCGCCACGTCGGCGGTGTGCAAGGCAGCTCCGCGGTGGACATTGGCTCCATCCCGGCCCAGCTCGTCGAGCGCGTAGAAGTGCTGACGGGCGGCGCCTCGGCCGTCTACGGTGCGGACGCCGTGACGGGCGTAGTCAACTTCATCCTCAAGGACGACTTCGAGGGTTTCCGCATCGACGGGCGCTTCGGGACGTCCACGGAAATCGACGGTCAGCAGTCCACCGTGCAGGCGGTCTTTGGGAAGAACTTCGCTAGCGGTCGCGGCAACGTCACCCTGTCCTTCGACTACGCGCGCGACGAAGGCCTGCAGTTCGGCGATCGGCCGAATGCGGTGCGCGGCACCGGTGGGGACTGGGTCAACCCGGCCCTGCGCTTCCAGCAGGGTGACATCAGCGAGGGCGCCACGCCAAATCTCGCGCAATTCTTCAACTTCGCCGAGACGGGCCTGACCAACTTCGGTCTGCCGATACCCTCGGCGGGCGACTTTATCGCCGACTACCAGGATACCTTTGGGGCGGCGCCAACGCTGACCGACGCCGAGCTCGCGCTGTTTGACCGTGCGGCTAACGCACCTCAGCGCGCAGTATTGCCCGAGCTCACCTTCCCGTTCACCTCCGGCTACGGCTACGTCATACCGGGCAACCCGTTTACCTTCGACGGCTTCGATCCCGAGACGGCGATCGACCTTAACGGCAACGGTACCCCTGACTGCCTCGATAGTTTCACGGGCTACAACTCCTCCTTCGGCGCCGCGTCCTTCGGCGTGGTCGGCGGGTGCTGGGCTGCCGATGCGGCAGGCAACTACTCCGTCGTCCAAGACGGTCAGGTAGCGGGCGACTTCCAGGGCTTTGGGGGCTCGTCCTTCGATGTGTTCGACCAGGAGTTCTTCAACGTGGTGCCACCCGATGAGCGCATCGCGGTGAACCTTCTGAGCCACTTCGATATCAGTTCCAGCGCGAGCCTGTTCTTCGAAGGGAAGTACGTTACGCAGAACCTGACCACGCCCACCGACCCGAATTCCTTCTGGGATCTGCTGTTCGGTGCGGCGGACAATCCGTTCCTGCCGGACTTCATCCAGGACGTGGCCGATGCCACGGGCGGCGTGGCGATCACTATCGACCCGATCGCCTTCAACGCACGCAACGGCATCGACCGCGAGACGATCCGCCTGGTCGGTGGCGTGGAAGGCGAGCTGCCAAACGGCTGGGGCTACGAGGCCGCTGTCAACTACGGCCGCTACGAGGAGAACATCCAGGGCACGAACCGCGTCATCAATGACCGCTTCTTCGCGGCTATCGACGCGGTGACCGATCCGGCCACGGGGCAGGCCGCCTGCCGCTCTTCCGTTGACCCTGGGGCGCCGGCGCTCAACACGCCGTTCCAGATCCCCGCCTACGAGGAGGGCTACTTCACCTTCACGCCGGGCGATGGCCAGTGCGTGCCGCTCAACATCTGGGCCGGTGCATCAGGCTTCACACAGGAAGCGTTGGACTTCGTTACCACGGACATCTTCACGGACCTCGTGATCGAGCAGGTGGTGGTGTCCGCGGTGCTGACCGGCGATTCAGGTGGCTTCGCCCTGCCCGGTGGCCCGATCCAGTTCGCCTTCGGTGCCGAGTATCGCGACGAGTCCTCCGACGCCACTTTCGATAACTTCCAGCTCGGTATCCTGCCCGAGGGTTCACCCGCCGGGGCTGGCACCTTCATCGGCGACCTCTCGGAGAACACCTCGCTCGTGTTCCGGCCACAGCTCCAAGTGGGCAACGAGTCGGGCTCTTACGATGTGACCGACGTCTTCCTCGAGGCTTCCGCACCTATCGTACGCGATCGCCCTGGCGTGAAGGACTTCACCGTCGGTGGCGCCGTGCGCTATTCGAGCTACTCGACGATCGGTGACACGCTCACCTACAGCGGTAACGTGGTTTACGCCCCGGTCGACTCCTTCTCCGTGCGCGGTACCTACGGCCGTGCAGTGCGTGCACCCAACGTGACGGAGCTGTTCTCGCCGGTGATCGGCACCACCTTCCGCCCGGACGATCCCTGTGACGCCGCGCAGCTCACGGCGCTACGGGAGACCAACGCGGGGCTCGCGGATGAGGTGCAGGCCAACTGCGTGCTCGACCTGCAGTCGATCGGCCTCGATCCCTTCGTCGACGGGGTTTACTCCTTCAGCGATCCCCTGTCGGCCTCCTTCGGCGGTGTGACCCGCGGTAACCCGGATTTGCAGGAGGAGACCTCCGACTCCTTCACCGTCGGCTTCGTGTTCCAGCCGAGCTTCGCCGAAGGCCTGACCCTGACCTTCGACTACTGGGATTACTCGATCGAAGACGCGGTGGCCCTGCCGACGGCGCAGGACACGGTGGACGGGTGCTACCCCGGCGTGGGCAACCCAACCCTATGCTCGCTGTTTACCCGTAACGATGATCCGAATTCAGCGCAATTCGGTGGCCTCAATTCACTGGACCTGACTCGGGTGAACTTTGCCGCCGTAGAAACCAGCGGCTTCGACTTCTCCGGCGCCTACGACTTCGGCGTTGGGCGCCACGCTTTCAACATTCGGGTCCAGGGCAGCTACGTCAACGAGATCGACTTCTTCGAGAACCCTGCAGACCTGACCCAGGTGAATCCGGAATTGGGCGAGATCCAGCGGCCTGAACTGTCCGGCAACATCTTCTTCAACTGGGCCTTCGAGGACTTCCAGTTTGGCTGGCAAACGCAGTACCTGGGCGAGCAGCTGCCGGGTGGCGTGGAGGTGGAAACGGCCGAGTCCCTCTACGGGCCAGACATCTTCCAGGACGCGGTGTGGATCCACGACCTATCGGCAGCCTGGAATGCAAGCGAGAACATTCGGGTCTACGGCGGTGTGCGCAACATCTTCGACAAGGAGCCCTTCATCACGCAGGCGGCGTTCCCGGTGAGCCCGCGCGGACGCTTCGTATTCTTGGGGTTGGACTACCAGATGTAAGCATACCGGGCCGCGAGACCCCTCGCGGCCCGGCCCTGAGCCGGTAGACTGCGCGCGCGTTGCAGCACTGAAGCATGCGCCTCGGCGGCGTGCTCAGATCGAGGGCCTATGGACGGGTGCCGAAGTGGGCTTGAGGTGCTTCGGTTCACGGCTTCAAACGCGCCCCCTGCGCCAGGGTCTTGCCGCCCCGGCACGCCCCGAGTCGGGTGTTCTTTGGGCCTTGTCAGTGAGGTCGGTCCATACTGTCCTGGCTGAGACCGCGATGAAGGAACCGATGTGAAACGACTCTGGGCCCGCCGACTGGCCATGGGCATGTTCATGCTCAACGTGCTCGCCGTCACTTGGCCCGCGATTACCTTCTTTCGTGCCGCAGAGCCGATGGTGCTCGGTTTGCCCATGTCCATGGTGTGGCCGATCGCTTGGATACTCCTAGGCTGGGCCACGCTGCTCGTGCTCGATCGTGCCGAGTCCCGGGAGGACGCTGACTGATGCCACAGTGGGGGGTGATCTCGTCCCTGATCGTCGCCTATCTCGTGCTAACGCTGTGGGTCGGCCTGCGAGCGGGTCGCGGCACATCGGGCACGGTCGATGGTTTCGTCGCGGGTGACCGCAACTTCGGCTTCCTGGTGATGTACTTTGTTACCGGCGCGTCGGTGTTCTCGGCCTTCGCCTTCCTGGGGGGGCCGGGGTGGGCCTATTCGCGCGGCGCAGCAGCCTTCTACATCTTGTCCTATGGCGTGCTCGGCATGATGCCGTGGTATGTGATGGGGCCGAAGATCGCGCGTATCGGTCGGCAGCTGGGGCAGGTGACGCAAGCGCAGTTCCTGACCGGCCGCTTCCGCTCGCGTGGCCTATCGTTGCTGATCGCCGTGATCAGTATCGTTGCGCTAATCCCCTACATCACGCTCCAGATTCGCGGCGCTGGCATCGTCATTGAAGCGGTCACGGAAGGGCAGGTACCGTTGTGGCTTGGGGCGGCGATCGCCTACGGCATCGTGCTGGTGTACGTGTTGGTGAGCGGTGTGGCGGCCGTGGGGTGGACCAACACGCTACAGGGCGTGTTCATGCTGGTGATCGCCTGGTCTCTTGGCCTCTACCTCCCCCGCGCGCTCTACGGCGGGATCGGTCCGATGTTCGAGGCCATCCTCCAGGCCCGGCCAGAGCTGCTTGAGTTGCCAGGTCTCACGGCCAGCGGTGAGCCCTGGAGCTGGGCGGGCTACAGCAGCGCCATCATCATTAGCGCCGTGGGCATCACGATGTGGCCGCACTTGTTCATGAAGGCGTTTACGGCGCGCGATGAGCGCATCATCCGTCGCACGGTCGTGTGGTTCCCTACCTTTCAGTTGTTTTTGGTTCCGGTGTTCCTCATTGGCTTTGCTGGCGTGCTCTTCGTCGATTCGCTGGAGCGGCCCGACTTTATCCTGCCGCATTTGGTCCTCAACGTAGATCTGCCCGTGATCGTGGTCGGGTTGTTCTGTGCGGGTGCCCTGTCAGCATCTATGTCCACCGGTGACGCTATCCTGCACGCCACCGCGTCCGTGGCGGTGGAAGATGGCGTTCGCCCCTTCACCAAGCTCACGGGGGATCAGCAACGCTTGCTGATTCGTATCCTGGTGGTAGTGGTCGGGGCGGTAGCCTACGGATTCGCGGTCTCCGAAGGGACGTCGCTGGTGGTGCTGCTGCTGACCTCCTACGGCGTCATCGCCCAGCTGTCGCCGCCCGTGGTCGCCGCCTTGTTCTGGCGCCGGGCGACCACGGCTGGCGTCATCGCCGGGTTGTTATTCGGCAGTGCGACGGCACTGCTCTGTTACTTCCGGCCCGAGCTCAAGCCCATCGAATTGCACGAAGGGATTTTCGGGCTGATCGCGAACGTCGCGGTCCTTATCCTGGTGTCCTTGCTCACGCCGGCGCAGGATGTCGAGCAGGTAGAGGCTTACGTCAACCCACCACCTCCCTCGGAGTAGCCCCGTGTCCGAACTCGATTCCGTCGACATGCTCGCGCGCCTAGTCGCCTTCCCCACGGTGTCGCGCGACTCGAATCTGCCGCTGATCGATTGGGTGGAGGACTACCTCGGCGCCTTCGGCGCGCGCTGCCGTCGCACCTGCAACGAGGCTGGCGATAAGGCCAACCTGTTCGCGGCCATCGGCCCGCACGCCCCCGGCGGCGTGGTGCTCTCCGGCCATACGGACGTGGTGCCCGTGGATGGACAGGATTGGCATACGGATCCCTTCAAGCTGACCGAGCGTGATGGGTTGCTCTACGGGCGAGGCAGTTCGGATATGAAGGGCTTCGCCGCCGTGTTTCTCTCCCGCCTCGCGGGCCTCGACTGTTCGGCGCTGCAGCGCCCTCTCTACCTCGCACTCTCCTACGATGAGGAAGTGGGCTGCCTCGGCATCGACCGCATGGTGGATGACGCGCTCGCCGAGTTCCCGCGACCCGACTACGCGATCATCGGCGAGCCGACCACCATGCAGATCGTCCGCGCCCACAAGTCGATCAACGTGTTTCGAACCGTGGTGACCGGCCAGGCCGCCCACTCGAGCCAACCTCATCGCGGCGCCGGCGCCATCCTCGCCGCCGCTCGCATCATCCAGCATCTGGATGCCCTCGGCCGGCACAAGCGCGCCGAGGCGACTGACTCCGGCTGCGAGCCGCCCTGGACTACCGTACAAGTTGGTACGATCCAGGGCGGCACGGCGGTAAATATTCTGCCTAGCCATTGTGAGTTTCTTTGGGAATACCGGGGACTGCCTGGGGAGGATCCGGAGCAAATCCTCACCGCCATGCAGCGGTTCATCGCGCAGGAGGTGGAGCCGGATCTGAAGGAGTTCGCACCGCAGGCCTCAGTGCAGACCGTGCCGATCGCGCGCGTCCCGCCCCTCGTGCCAGATTCGCAGGCAAAGGCGGAGAGCTGGGTGCGAAGCCTCGGCGGCGTGCGCGCCGGCGGCTCCGGCGAAGTCTCTTTTGCCACTGAAGCCGGCAGCTTTCAGCGTGCGGGGATCAGCTCTGTGGTCTGCGGGCCAGGCTCTATCGACCAGGCCCACCAGCCTAACGAATTCATAGACCCTGCAGAGCTGCAGCGCTGCGAGGCGATGGTAGACGATGTGATCGCCTACCTTTGCCGGAGGCACTGATCCGATACGATCGGCGGGTGCGCGCGCCGGCGAAGTCGATGCCCGTGCGCTTCTTCCCTTGCGCGCGGGCAAGGGGAAGCTGTCTTCCAGACGCGCGCCCCGATGAGCTGATGCATGAGGCGACCTGCTCGCGCTGGGGCGCGATCAATCGGTCGTGACCAGGATCGTGTTTCCCGTGCCCAAATCCTCGACGATCTCGCCCGCACGAATCACCACGAAGTTGTCGCGCGTGGCCTGATCTAGCATGTAGTGCGCCGCACTAGGCGTGAGCAGGGCCATGTCGTTGATTAGACGATTCTGGATTAGCTCCGTCGCCGCAGTGCCCTGTAGGGCGACGCCGTAGCGGGCGGTACCGGTCAGCGTGTTGCTCACTAGCCTGTTCTGCGACACCGCTGCGAAGACGTCGTTGCACCCTTTCAGCGACTCGTTCGCGAGCAGCTGCATTCCCGCGTAGGCGCTGTCCAGCGCAATCTCGTTGGCCACCACCAGTGCATTGCGTACGCGAGCATCGCCTTCGGAGAGGCTGTCGCAGGCAAAGAGCGTCACGCCCGTGGCCGTGCCGACGTCGAGCTTATCGACCGCCTCGATCGTATTGGTTGCAATTAGCGGACGGCCGTCTGCATCCCAGGCGGACGAGTACTGAACCCCTATCGCGACGAGTCCCTCGCCCGGTACGAAGACGGAGATCTCGTTTCCCGACACCAGCGTAAGCCTACGACCGTCCGCCATACGCACGCCAACATTCACATCTTCGATCACGTTGTTGGTGACGATCACGGGGCCATCGATGCCGAGCAGGGAGATCGCGTCCGTGAACAGGGCGCTGGCTCCGCGGATCGTATTGCCGCGAATGATCACCGGGCCATCGATGGACACGTTGCCGACGGTGCCGGGGCCCACCGTGATCGCTCTCGCCATTGGACTGACGGCATCGATCTCCCCGTCAACATCTCGAATGACGTTGTCCTCGATCGACACGCTACCGCTCGCGCGGGCCACGCGGATCGCAAAGCGGTAAGGGCGTTCGAACTCGATGCCTTGAACTACCACGGCCTGCGGGCGTTCCACGTAGAGTGGCACGTTGCCGCCGATGATCTTCGGCAGTGCCCGGCCGGAAGAGATACCTCTGAATTCGAGTGATCCACTGCCTCCATTCAACGCGATCACCGAACCGCGGCCCGCCGCCTCCGCCGCCAGACCGAAATCGAAGAAAGCAGGCGCTCCGGTCACGTCCATCGCATGCAGATTGATGATGCCGTCACTGTTGCCGGCCAGCAGCGTGTCTACCGCCGCCTGCACGGCGATCACATCGTCTGGAAAGGTGCTGGTGGGGAACACGTCGATGACGGTGGATGACCAGCAGGCCTGGGTCGCCAGTAAGACGGCGCCGAACAATGCACTCATTGCCCTGTTCATTACAGCTTCCTTGCCCTAGCAATTCGCTAAAGCCGTTGGATCAGAATCCCCGAAACCGGGTCATGCATTGCTGTAGATGGACACCTAGGGCGTTTTGGACGGACCCCCCCCCCGATCAGAGGGTCAGCCGGATGAGATCTCCAGCGGTAGGGCGCACGTCCCCGGCCCGACAATCTGGTTCGAGCATAGGGCCTGCTCGGCCGCTGACGAACGGTCACCCAAGGCGTAGTCACGGCTGCCCTAACATCTTTGCCAGAGCAGCCACGAGTGCTTCGAGGTGTTCGTGGTATCGGCTCCCAACGGCCGTGGGGGCATTGCTGTGCACGGCGATCACCAGGGAGGATCTTGGGTCGATGAAGATCTGTTGACCGAATATGCCGCGTGCGCGGAAGCTACCAGACACATCTAGCCACCACAGGTATCCGTAGCCGTCGCTGCCACGAGATGGCGTGGTGGACTCGCCCATCCAACGCTCCGGCAGTACCCGGGTGCCATCGGCGAGGCGGCCGCCGCGCAGGGCGAAGATACCGAGGCGGGCGTAGTCTCGCAGGGTCGCGCTTATGCAGCAGCCGCCTGTCTCCCCACCGCCTGCCTTGCCCAGTAGCCATGAGGCCTCACTGCCCATGCCGAACGGTTGCCAGATCTTGTGCGTGAGATAGGTGGCCGCGTTGTTGCCGATGGCCGCACGCAAGATCTCCCCCGCCAAGTTGGTCTCCCCCGTGTTGTAGAGAAAGACATCCCCAGGGGGCGCACCCCGGTCGAGCTGACCAAGGTAGCGGACCAGCTCGATACCGTTGGCGGCACCCGCTCGCGCCACGTCGGACTGCGGATCGGTATAGTCTTCGTTCCAGTCAACGCCCGAGGCCATCTGCAGCACGTGTTTGATGGTCACGCCCTCGTAGTTCGTGCCGCGAAACCTAGGCACGTAGTGCGTCACCGGCTCATCGACGCTCGCGATGTAGCCGTCGCGAATCGCTGCGCCGATCAACATCGATGTCACGGACTTAGCGATCGAGAAGGACACCCAGCGAGTGCGTTGGTCGTGGCCCTGTGCGTAGTACTCGAGCAGCACTCGTCCGTTCTGCCAAACGAGCAGACCCCTAGACTCGCGCATCTGCAGAAAGTCCTCGAGCACGTAAGCGGTGTCGTCCACGCGATAGTGAAGGGCGGAGAAGTCCCCCGGCTGTAAGGCAAGTGCATACGGCGCGTCGCTCGCTTCGATGGTGCGCGCGGGAAACAGCGTGTCGAAGTGCTTGAAGGCAAGGTCGCGCTCATCCCGGGACAGGAACAGGACGCTGGTGATGCCGAGCTTCTCGCGCAGGGCGGCCAAGGAGGTGTCCTGCTCGGCAAACGCCCGCTCGGTCGCGGTGCCCAGCGCTAGAACCAGCGCTAGCGTCGTCGCGGTGATGGGATGCATGAGATACCTCTGTTCGTCGTCCTAGTGGCCTGCGGGAGAGCGTGCTGCTACCAGAATTGGTTCGCCAGCATCAGCTGCAGTGCCAAAGCCGCCGCACCGCCGGATACGAACACGTTCCAGTCGCGGTGCTTGACGCTCAGCACGTTGAGGAACACGTACGCGAGGGCGATTATCACGGCCACGATCATCAGCTGTCCGAGCTCTATCCCGAGGTTGAATCCCACCAGCGGCACGAGGATCGACGACTCGTCCATCAACAAGGCGCGAAAGTAGTTGGAGAACCCCATGCCGTGGATCAGCCCGAAGAACAGGGCTAGGGCGTAGTTGGGACCCATGTTTGCGCGAACGGATTCGCTCGGTGCACGCACCACGTTAAGCAAGGCCGTGATCAGGATGGTCGTCGGAATGAGAAACTCGATCAGGCTGGACGAGATACGTACCGTATCGAGGGCCGCAAGGGCGAGCGTAATGCTGTGGCCAATAGTGAAGGCAGTGACGAGGATCGCGATGCTGCGCCACTGCTCGAGCCGGTAGACCGCGCAGAGGGCGATTAGAAAGAGGAGGTGGTCGTAGGCGGCGAGGTCTGCGATGTGTTTGAAGCCCACCTGCAGATAGAAGGCAAGCGGATCCATGCTAGAAGGCAAGCTCGTGTTCGGGGGTCTTCTTGGTGAGCATCAGGCTTTTGGACGCGTCGTCCACGTGCACGTAGACGATGTTGTTTTGATCGGAGAACAAGTCGGTGAACACCGCGTTTCTGATGGCCAAAGAGCGTAGGGGCGGGGCGAGGCGATGCTCGAACAGCAGGGCGAGCGCCGTGTTGTCGCCCTCGCCTTTCAACCGCTTGCTCTTGATTTTTAGATCTACCTTCTCACCGTTGGCGTCAATGCGGAAGAAGTCCTCCAAGTAGGAGAGCAATAGTCTCTGCGCATCGGCTGATTCGTTGGGCTTTCCTAGCGCCAGGGCCGTGCTGTTCGGGTCGAACACCAGCGCTTCATTCACGTCCATGACGAACAGCCGCAGGCTGATCGAGAGGAGCTGCCGCTCGGACGAGTACTCTACTTCGCACAGAGACAGGCGCAGGGGATGCGCCATCGCGCTGAGCGCACAAGCGAGCGCGATAGCCGGCAGTAGCACCAGCGCAGAGCCGGTCATTGCAGTCACTCTGGGATAACCTCTCGTCGCCTACCGGCAAATCGTCATCGCCGTGTCGTTTCGATGCTGCTCGCGGACAGTCCAACACCCCTCAGCGATCACCATAGTACGTTACGGCAGAAGCCGAGTTCATCGGGACGGGCGCAACGCTGAGGCCTGCAGGACGCGGACGATCTCACTTGCGTTGTGTCGAAACATATCAATGTAGGTGGCTGCCGGGCCTTCGGCTGTGGAAAGGGAGTCCGAGTAGAGGGTCCCCCCGATGACTGCGCTGGCCTCGCGTCCGAGTTGCTGCATCAGACGCCGGTCGGCGATGTTGTCGACGAATAGCGCGCGGATGCCTTCCTTGCGCATTTGCTTCACCAGCGCCGCGATCTCACCTGCTGACGGTTCGTCCTGCGTACTCAGCCCAACCGGCGCGAGGAAGTCGATGCCGTAGGCCCGCCCAAAGTACTGGAAGGCATCGTGTGAGGTGATCACTTTGCGTTCATTTGGGGGGATGGCAGCAAACCAGCCACGGATTTGCAGGTCTAGGGCCGCGAGTTGCCGATCGTAGCGTTGCGCGTAGCGGCGGTAGTCGTCCGCGTGGCGCGGGTCGACGGCGCTCAAGGCGCGCGCGATGTTGCCGACCGCCAGCCGACCGTTGGCGAGATCTTGCCAGGCATGAGGGTCGATCTGGTGCTTGGCGGTCTCGAGCGCGGCGACACCTTCACTGGCCACCATGATCGGGCCGTCGTAGCCGGAAGCCTCAATGAGGCGGTCGATCCAGCCCTCAAAGCCAAGGCCGTTGACGAGCACGAGATCGGCTTCAGCTAGCCTGCGGGCATCGGCAGGGCTGGGCTCGTAGACGTGAGCGTCAGCGTTGGGGCCGACCAAGGTAGTGAGGCTCACGTGGTCCCCGGCGATGTTGCTCACCAGATCTGCGAGCACGGTGAAGGTGGCAACGACCTTGAGTCTGCCGGCGGCCGTGACGCCAACGGTCGGGGCAACCGCTAGGGCGGCGAGCGCAGCAACGAATGATCGTCGCGACAGGCGATACATGATTACTTTACTCCGGCCATGTTTGGGCCTGATCGTGCTGGCGCATGAGAATTCGAGCGCCGACGCTGCCCCTAGGGCCAGCGAGTAGCGAGATGAGGTACACACTTCCCGCCACCAGGATGATCGACGGTCCAGAGGGAAGGTCAACGTGGTAGGAGAGGAGCAGGCCGGCGTAGGCAGAGGTGAAAGCGATCGCGCTGCTGGTGGCCGCTAGCTTCGCCACGTCGTTCACCCAGAATCGTGCTGCGGTGGCCGGCAGCATCATCAAGCCCACCGCCATCAGCGTGCCTAGCGCGTGAAATCCGGCGACCAGGTTGATCACCACGAGCACGAGGAACAGGAAGTGTAGGCTTGCGCTCGGACCCCCTACGGCGCGTAAGAAGCCGGGGTCGAAGCACTCGACGATCAGCCCACGGGCGATGATGGCCAGCGCGAAGAGCGTCAGTGTCGCGATCGACACCACCAGTAGCAGGGAGGCGTTGTCGACAGCGAGGATTGTGCCGAACAGCACGTGCATGAGATCGACGTTGCTGCCCCGGGTGGATACGATCAGTACCCCCGCAGCCAAGGAGATCAGATACAGGGCGGCGAAGCTCGCGTCCTCGCGCTGTGGGGTGACCCGCGCCACCACACCTGATAACAGCGCCACGGCTAATCCTGCGATGAAGCCGCCCAAGCTCATCGCGACGAGTGAGAGGCCGCAGAGCATGAAGCCGATCGCCGCGCCGGGCAGCACTGCGTGGCTCAAGGCATCGCCGACTAGGCTCATGCGGCGCAAGACCAGCAGTGTGCCCACGGGGCCGCAGCCGAGGCTTAGCGCTAGGCAGGCGACCAACGCCCTGCGCATGAACCCAAATTCGACAAAGGGCTGAATCAGCGCGGCGTAGAGGGCCATGCCGCATCCTGGTCGTAGGGCGCCGGGCGATCGTCCCAGGCTTGTGCCATCTGCCGCGCCTGGCGCAATCGCCGGTCTTGGAGGACATCTGTGCTCGCGCCCCAGGCAAGGGACTCGCGGGCGAGCAGCAGGGTGTCGGGAAAGTGCTCTCGCACCTGATCGACATCATGCAGTACGGCGACGACCGTGCGGCCCTCGTCATGCCATCCAGTGACGATCTGCAAGAGGTCGGCCGTGGTCCTTGCGTCGATGGCGGCGAAGGGCTCGTCGAGGAGCATGACGGCACAGTCTTGCACCAGCATGCGGGCGAAGAGAACGCGTTGGAACTGACCCGCTGACAAGGCGCCGATCGGTCGTCGTGCCAACCGATCGAGGCCGACGGCTTCCAGGGCTTGCTCGGCGCGTTGGCGCAGGGCGCGGCTGACGGGGTGGAACAGGCCGATTTTCCGCCAGTGACCGAGGATGACCGTGTCGATCACGGAGACCGGGAAACCACGGTCGATCTCCGCCTGTTGCGGCAGGTAGGCGATGTCTGTCGGATCTAGATCGCCGCGCTCTAGGCGACCCTGAAGCGGGGCAAGCAGCCCGACCAGTCCTTTCAACAGGGTGCTCTTGCCGCCACCGTTGGGGCCGACGATCGCCGTCAGCGATCCGCTGGCAAAGCAACCGCTTAGGCCGCTGACAGCAGGGCGGCGGTCGTCGTAGCCGAGGGTCACTTCGCGGAGGGAGAAGACCGTGGTCAAGGCAACAGCCCCATCGCCCAAGCCGTGGCAACCCACAAGAGGATCGCGAGAAACGCGGCCCCTGCCAGTCGAGCGACCACGCCACTGGCCAGCAGGGAGAAGGGCTGATCGGGTGTTGTGTCTCCCTTGACAGGCTCACTCATCGAATCGGGGGACAGAAGGTATTTGCGCTGCAATCACGATGGGATCTCAAGCCTTAGACGCTACCGCCGCTGCCACCGCCGGCCGCATGGGCGCTCGCAATTGTGCGAATGCGCTCCAGCATAAGCGAGAGGCCGTTGGCGCGGTGAGGTGAAAGATGTTTGGAGAGTCCAATGTCGTCGATGAACGTCGGTGAGGTCGTCAGAATGTCGTGTGGGCGACGCCCCGAGTACACCTTGAGAAGCAGGGCGATGATCCCCGCCACGATCGCGGAGTCACTCGCCGCCTCGAAGTCGAGCTTGCCGTCCTCATATCTGGCGTCGAGCCACACGCCGGATTGGCAGCCGTACAGTCGGTAGTCGTCGGTTCGCTTGGCGTCGGGGTACGCCGGCAGGCGCCTTCCTAGGTCGATAAGATACTGATAGCGCTCCGTCCAATCTCCCAGGAACTGAAAGCTATCCACGATCGAGCGCTGTACTTCTGCCGTCGTGGTCTGATCGGATTGTGTAGGACCTTCCATCTCAAGCGTTCCTGCGTCGGTCGGCGTAGTGGCTGCGACCGCCGATGCCCGTCTCCATCACTCCCTGTCGCCCGTGCTACTCGCCCTTCGGGTCTGCCCAGGGGCAGCGTCCGCGGCGTTGCATCGCTTGCCAATGGCGATGCCATTGGCTGCGCGACGCGCCTTGCTGACGCTGCCCCTACGCAGACTGAGCGTTACCCTATTTACCAAGCGGCCCACTAGCGCGCGTCCGCCGCCGCGGCACAATGCCCGCAGGTGCCTTGGATCTCGACGACCCGCTTGGTCACACGGTATCCCAGGTCTGCCGCGTCCTCGGCCAGTAGCCGCATGATTCGTTGATCGTCCAGTTCAGCCGCTGCCCCGCAGTCAGCACAAATGAAAAAGAGGGAATCATGGCGTCGCTCAGGATGCGAGCATGGAGTGTAAGTGTTGCGGCTTTCGATCTTCACGGCCAAGCCCTGGGCGATCAGGAACTCGAGCCCGCGATAGACTGTCGGCGGCCCGACCTGCCGGGCGGTTTTTATCTTGAGCGCCTCGATCAGCTCGTATGCGCCCATCGGGCGGGCGCTTTCCCAGAGCAGCTCCAGGAGCTGCCGCCTGAGCGTAGTGAGCTTGGCGCCGCGCGCGCTGCACAGCGATGCTGCAAGGGCAACCTGTGCGGCGGGTTCGTGGAGATCGCTGCAGGTGGGGTCAGTGCAGGGTCGAGGCTGCGTCGGTCTACCTACCGCCATGGACAGTACCTCTGTTGCTTTTGCGAAACTGCGCAAGATCCCGTAACGTTATAATGTTGCAATTGCTGGAGCAAGTAAGCGGTTACAATCGCGGGCGCCAACACAGCCGAGCAGGTAGCGCCGAGGGCGCGGCCAAGTCGCTACTCTTTTCAAGCGTGCACGGCACGCGGCGGCGTGCCTCACCGTCGCCGCCTGCTTTGGGCGGGCTTCGTAAACGGCAGTAATTACCTTGATGCTTTTTTTCTTAGCAAACCCCGGAGCTCCGGTCGGTGATACAGGCGGAGACGAATACGCGTGGCGCAGGTAGGCACGGAGGACCGCCAAGCGCTGCTGGCGGCCCGCCAGGCACTGCCGGCAGCGAACGCGCGAGCGCTGCAGGCCGCCGCAACGCTGCGCCAGCGCCTGGCCGATGAGGACCAGCAGCGGGAGCAGGGCATCCTCGGGGCTTGTACGCTCCACGTCTGCACGTCTTTCCGGGCGCCTGGCGCGCCGCGCGAGCCTCGCGAAGAGCGGCCGGGGTATGTTTTGTATCGCGAACTTGAGGCAGTGCTGCGCGCGAGTAGCCTTAGCGACCGGGTAGAAGTGAGAGCCGTGCAATGCCTGAGCCTGTGACCGCGCCCCGCGGCATCGCCATGTCCTCAGTGGGGGCGTGGACCTATCCTTTTTGGGAATCAGTAACCCGGCGTCAGCGGATCTGCAATCATCGAGTGCCTCACGCACTGTTTAGTGACGGCAGATGGGTGCTAGGAAGGAGCGCCCAAAGGGATTGCGCTCAAGCATACTCGGCCGAGTGCCACCCCGCTGAGGGCCCTCGACGTGCAACAGGCGGCGGCTCGAGTACTATTACGAGCCGGCGCTAGTACTCGCAACGCTGCTACAGGAGAATTTAGGTGAGCACAGCAAATAAGGTACCCGTTTCGATCCTCACCGGCTTTCTCGGCTCGGGGAAGACAACGCTTCTGAACCGCATCCTGAATGAGCAGCACGGTAAACGTATCGCTGTGATCGAGAATGAGTACGGGGAGGTCGGCATCGATCAAGCCCTCGTGATCGAAGCGGACGAAGAGATCTTCGAGATGTCGAACGGTTGCATCTGCTGCACGGTACGCGGTGACCTGATCCGTGTGCTCGGCAATCTGATGAAGCGTCGCGACAAGTTCGACTACGTCCTGGTGGAGACTACCGGGCTTGCGGACCCCGGGCCGGTCGCCCAGACCTTCTTTATGGACGAGGAGATTCGCGACGAGTTCTCCCTCGATGGGATCGTTACCCTGGTCGACGCGGCACACATCGAACAGCAACTCGGGCGCAGCGATGAGAGCACCGAGCAAGTCGCGTTCGCCGACGTCCTCGTGTTGAACAAGACGGACCTCGTCGACGATGAGACCCTCGACCGCCTAGAGGGGCGTCTTCGGGAGATGAACCGGATGGCACGGGTGGTGCGCTCGGAGCGCGCCGAGCTGCCCGTCGATACCGTGCTGAACCTCGGCGCCTTCGACCTCGATCAGGTATTGGAGCGACGCCCCACCTTCCTGGAGCCGGAGTATCCCTTCGAGTGGACCGGCGTGTACGCCCTACAGAGCGGTCGCTACGAGCTCAGCCTAGCGGAAGGGCCAGACCCCGAGATGTCCCTAGTGGTGGTGGCCGACCAAGCTGAGGATGACGCGGCCCTGCGGGAAGGGGCGGAGTGGTGTGTGCGGCGTTACGCCGAGACGGCGCAACCCGTCGACCCTGGGCAGTTGATACCCCTGAACAAGCACGTCAATCTCCTGCTCGATTCACCGGGACGCAAGGCCTTCTCTCTCGAGGTGGATGGTCCCATTCGGGTGGGCCTGTATGCCCAACATACCGCGGAAGAGTTCGACCTCCAGCTTATCGATGTGGAGGGAAATGCGGTCGAGTATCAGGTCGAACGCACCTGGGTAGCGCAGCACGAGCACGACGACGAGGTGGGCTCGATCGCAATCGAGGTCGACGGCGATGTGGACTGGGATAAGCTCCACGCTTGGCTAGGCAAGTTGCTGCGCGAGCGCGGGGTGGACCTCTTCCGTATGAAGGGTTTTATCAGCATCGCTGGCGAATCCGAGCGCTTCGTCTTTCAGGGCGTGCACATGCTTTTCGATGGCCAACCGGATCGCCCCTGGGGCGATATGCCGCGACGCAACCAGCTCGTCTTCATCGGTCGCAACCTTGACGAGCCGGCGATGCGTGCTGGCTTCGAGGCATGCCTGATGTGAGCGAGCGCCAGAAGAAGGCGCCAGAGGGCGTTCTGCATCCAGGCTGGACCGCACAGGTGGGCGACTACGCCTCCGTCGGGGGCTGGGCCGCTGGCGGTAAATCGATACTCGTGGGGGATGCAGCGGGCGGTGTCTACGCCTTCGAAGGCACCTCAGGCGCGTGCGTCTGGGACCGCGAAGGCGCTCATGAGGGTGGCGTCCTCGCCCTGGCGATCCACCCGAACGGGAGTACCTTCGCCACCGCTGGCGAAGACGGGCGAGTCCTTATCTGGACGGCCGGCGATGGCCATATGGTAACGACACTCGATATCGGTAAGGGCTGGGTCGAGCATCTGGCGTGGTCACCGGACGGCGCCTGGTTGGCCGTCGCGCACTCCCGCCAGGTCCGCGTGTACAGTGCGCAGGGCGCTGAGGTGTGGCGCTCTGAACATCACCCAAGCACCGTCAGCGTCATCGCCTGGAGCGAGCGGGAGCTGGCAACCGCCTGCTATGGGCGAGTGAGCTTCTTCGATGTGTCTACGGGCGAGTGTCGACAGAAGCTGGAGTGGAAAGGCTCGCTCGTGTCGATGGCCTTGAGTGCTGACGGCGACATCGTGGCCTGCGGCAGTCAGGATAATACGGTGCATTTCTGGCGTCGCTCCACGGGGCGGGATTCCATGATGGCGGGGTACCCTGCCAAGCCGTCAACGCTCGCATTCGACGCCAGCGGCACTATCCTGGCCACCAGCGGCGGCAGCGGTGTCACGGTCTGGAGCTTCGCCGGTGATGGCCCCGAGGGCACCAAGCCAGGCGTGATGGACGGCCACGTGAAGCTCGTCACAACCCTCGCGTTCACCCGTCGCGGTATGCGCCTGGCTTCCGGCGGTCGCGAGGGCATGGTAGTGGTGTGGCTGCTCAAGAGCGATGCGCAAGGCGGGCCGATCGGCGCCGCCATGGTAGGGGACGCGGTGGCTCAGGTGCATTGGCGCCCCGATGGGCGCGCGCTGGCCGCGCTCGACGCGCAGGGTGTCGTAACCGTTTGGAGAGTCAGGTAGCGGGGCCCGTCGAGTGTCCGAGCGCGAATCCGCCGCGACTAGTGAGTCGTGAATTAGGGGTGGGGCAGTTGCGCAGCGCCGTGCTATCCCCTTTGCCAGAGTCGCGAGCGCAGGCCAACTGCGACCGATCTACCCGAGCAGGCAACTAAGCCTTATCCGTTCCGCGCGCGGGCACCTTCAACGATCGAGAGCGTCCGGTGCCAGCTGCCCAGTTACCTTCCAGTCCAAGGCGATCCTCGCCCACCATCTAGGGATTTACGCGATGAAAAAACTGCTGATCGTATCCGCTGCGCTTGCCTTGGCGGGCACCGCCGCCGCCGCCGACCTCGACGAGGTGTTGTCCTGCAATTACGAGACGATGGGTGGACTTGAGAGCATTCGGTCCGTTCAGTCGGCCCGCATGACGGGCACCATGACGATGGGCCCGATGCAGGCGCCCTTCACGGTCGAGTTCCTGCCCCCGGATCGCGTGCGCATGGAGTTTGAGATCCAGGGCATGACCGCTGTACAGGCCTACGATGGCGAAACCGGCTGGGCCATCATGCCCTTCTTGGGCAAGACGGATCCGGAGGAAATGGCCGAGGACCAGCTGAAGTCGGTGAAGGAGATGGCGGAGTGGGAAGGCCCCCTAGTCGATTGGCAGAACAAGGGGCATAAGGTCGAACTCATCGGCACCGAGGAGATCGAGGGCACGGAGGCTTACGTGCTAAAGGTGGTCCGGGCACACACGGAAGACGAATCGACCTACTACCTAGATACCGAGTACTGCCTGCCCTTCCTATCGAAGGGGACTCGCGACATCCAGGGTAACGAGATGGCGTTCACCCAATCGATCGGGGACTACAAGCCGGTGGGTGATCTGGTGATCGCTCATTCGATGAGCTCCAGCGTTGGCGAGGGCTCAGCGCCAGCGCAGCAGGTGATCAGCATCGAGACGGCGACCTTCAACGTCGACGATATCTCCGCCGATCGTTTCTCGATGCCTGAGGCGTCAACCACGGCTGAGTAATCGGCCAGCGCGCCGGGCGTCCACATCCGCCGCGCAACGCGTCGGCGGTGGTTGTCCCGCCGCCGACAGCTTCGATGTTCAGGGAGACCAATATGATCCGAACGACCCCCTTGCTGGCGGCTATTGCGCTCGCGGCTACGACGGCAGCCTATGGTGCCATCGACGTCAATTCGTCCACCTTTGGCGGCCTGCGCGCCCGCAGTCTCGGCCCGGCGGTGATGAGTGGCCGTATATCCGCCCTCGATGGCGTGGCGCGCGACGGCGAACCGTTGATGCTTTACGTCGGCACGGCCAGTGGCGGTGTTTGGAAGTCTGACGATGGTGGCATCGTCTACCAGCCGGTCTTCGACGATCACACCCAGTCGATCGGCGCCGTGCGCGTGGATCCGAGCGATCCGGAAACGGTCTGGGTGGGCACTGGCGAGAGCTGGGTGCGCAACACGGTGTCGCCGGGCGACGGCGTTTACCGATCTACGGACGGTGGCAAGAAGTGGCAGCACGTGGGGCTTACCGACAGCGATCACATCGCCGAGCTGCTGGTCCACCCGACGGACAGCAACGTCGTCTTCGTCTGCGCCCTTGGCCATCTTTGGGCCCCCGGTGGCGACCGCGGCGTATTCCGCACGAGCGACGGTGGCGCGACCTGGGAGAACGTGCTCCACATCGATGGCGCCACCAGCTGCTCGGACCTGGCGATGACGCCGGACGGCAGCACCCTCTACGCGGGCCTTTGGCAGGTTCGTCGCTACCCTGACTTCTTCGAGTCGGGCGGCGCTACCTCAGGCATCTACCGAAGCCAGGACGGCGGCGACACCTGGGAGCCGCTAACCGAAGGTCTGCCGGAGGGCGAGAAGGGTCGCATCGCCGTGACCGTTGCCGCATCTGAGCCGACGCGCGTCTACGCGACGATCGAGAGCGAGCATACCGCGCTCTACCGTTCCGACGACGGCGGCGACACCTGGGTGGAGAAGGACGACTCGGGCAACATCCAGATGCGGCCCTTTTACTTCGGCGAACTCGTCGTCGATCCCACCGATCCTGAGCGCGTCTACAAGCCGAGCTTCACGCTCAGCGTGAGCAACGACGGCGGTGAGACCTTCTCGGGCATGTTCGGCGCCGGCTTCAGCATCGCCATCCACCCCGACCACCATGCGATGTGGATCAATCCCGCCGACCCCCATCAGCTCTTTCTGGGCACGGACGGCGGCGTCTACGCCTCGGAGGATCGAGGCTTCCACTGGCGTCACGTGGCCAATCTCCCCGTTAGCCAGTTCTACCATGTGGCCGTCGACAGCCGCTGGCCCTACAACGTTTACGGCGGCCTGCAGGACAACGGCTCGTGGATGGCCCCTTCCCAGGGGCCGGGCGGCATTCAGAACAAGGACTGGCAGAACATCGGCTTTGGCGACGGCTTCTGGGCCTTTCCCGACCCGAACGACGATCGCGTGCTCTTCACGGAGTACCAGGGCGGGCAGCTGAAGCGAATCGATCGCGAAACGCTCGAGATCAAGCGTATTCAGCCGGCGCCGGGGCCCGGTCAGCAGGAGCTACGCTTCAACTGGAATACGCCCCTGCACATGAGCCCGAACAGCCCGGGCACGATCTACTACGGCGCCCAATACCTGTTCCGCAGTAAGGACCGCGGCGAGTCGTGGGAGGCGATCTCACCGGATCTCACCACCAACGACCCCAAGGGCCAGCGCCAGGCCGAGTCCGGCGGGCTGACGATCGACAACTCCACCGCCGAGAACTTCACCACGATCTACTCCATAGGCGAGTCACCCCTGAACGGACGGACGATCTGGGTGGGTACGGACGACGGCAACGTGCAGCTCACCCGGGACGGTGGGGTAAGCTGGGCGAACGTCGCCACTAACATCACGGGCGTACCCAAGGGCACCTGGGTGTCGCGGGTTGAGGCGAGCCCCCACGATGAGGCCACGGCCTTCGTCACTTTCGACGGCCACCGTCGCGGTGACATGCAGACATACCTCTTCCGCACCACCGATCACGGCAAGACCTGGGCGGCGCTGGCCACCGACGCCATCGAGGGCTACGCATGGGTGATCAAGCAGGATCCGGTCAACGCCGACCTCCTGTACCTGGGCACGGAGCGCGGCCTCTACGTGAGCCTGGATCAGGGCCTGAACTGGGCGCGATTCTCCGAGAACCTGCCCAAGGTGGCGGTGCACGATCTGGTGGTGCATCCCACCGAGCACGATCTGGTCATCGGCACGCACGGTCGCGGCGTTTACATCATCGACGACGTCACCCCGCTGCGCTCGCTGACGCAGGAGATCATCGACTCGAAGGTGGCCATGTTGCCTACGCGCCCAGCGCCGATGGTCTTGAACAACCAGCTACAGAGCTTCGGCGCGAATGATGCTTTCGTCGCCAACAACCCGCCGCAGTCGGCAACGATCGTCTACTACCTGAAGAAGCGCCACCTCTTTGGTGATCTAAAGGTGGAGGTGTTCCACGAGGATGGGCGTCTCATCGCGACCCTGCCGGGGGGCAAGCGCCGCGGCCTGAACCGCGTCGAGTGGCCCATGCGCTTCAAAGCGCCGAAGTTCCCGCCGGCGACCAGCCTCGTGCCAGGTTTCCTTGGGCCTCGCGTGCCCGAAGGTGAGTACCGGGTGGTGCTTACGAAGGGCAAGGAGACTCTGGAGTCGACGGTGCAGCTCGTGCCCGACCCGAGGACGCCTCACTCGACACCTGACCGCACGGCCCAGCAAACCCTGGCGCTCGAGCTCTACGACATGATCAACGATCTGACCTTCCTGTCGGACAACTTAATCGAGGTGCACGCGCAGGCCGGCGCGCGGGCGGAAGGCGCGGCGGATGAGCTCAGCAAGGCGCTGGACGCGTTCGCCACTTCGCTGGAGACCCTGCGTACCTCCCTGTCCTCGAGTAAGGGCGGCATGATCACCGGCGAGGAGCAGCTGCGCGAACGCCTCGGCACGCTCTACGGCAACGTCACCTCCTACGACGGTAAGCCGAGCACCACGCAGTTCTCCCGGCGGGACACGCTAAAGTCCGAGCTGAGCGACGCCCTGGCTTCGGGGGGTGCGCTGCTCGGGGAGGAGCTGGCCAAGGTCAACAGCCTGCTTGCCGAGGCCGAGCTGGACCCTCTGACGCCCATCGATCGGGCGAGTTGGAACGAGGACGAGGGGGTGACGAGCTTCTCAGCCGCCGTCGGCACCCACTTCTGGCAAGTGCAGCTGCCCGCGGCTATCGCCGGATTTAGCTTGCGCTGAGTCAGGTGAGCGGACCCGCTGACCAAGCGTCGGCGGGTCCGCGCCTCTTGGGCCTGCTGCCCAGGCGTGAGGGGACCGAAGGCCGTTCAGGAGGCGCCGGCCGCTGCCTGCAGGGTCTTAGCGACGGCCTGCGCATCGTTGAATACCCGCATGAGGTTGCCGCCCCAGATCTTGCGGATCTGCTCTTCCGTGTAGCCGCGGCGCACCAGTTCGATGGTGATGTTCATCACCTCACTTGCATCGAATACTCCCTCGATGCCGCCACCGCCGTCGAAGTCACAGCCGATGCCCACGTGGTCGATGCCGGCTACGCTAATGATGTGGTCGATGTGGTCCACGGCGTGCTTCACGGTGGCTGAGGGCTGCGGGTACTGCTCGTTGATCTCGTTGAACTTCGCGCGCATGGCGGCCCGTTCCTCTTGCGTCATCTCGCCCGCCGCCGCCATCGATGCGCGCAGCTCGGCCATCGCCGCATCGCGCTCGGGATTCTCGGGCATGTCGCGCAGGTACACGGAGAGCATCGTGAGCTGCACCACACCGCCGTTCTGCGCCATGAGTCTCAGCATCTCATCGCTCATGTTGCGCTGGTGATCGGTGACGGCCCGTGCGTTTGAGTGGCTGGCGATGATCGGTGCCTTGGAGATGGCGATGGCGTCGTAGAAGACCTCGTCACTCGCGTGGGAGACATCCACCATGATCCCCAAGCGGTTCATCTCCTGAACCACCTGCTCACCGAAGGCGCTAAGGCCGTCGTGTTCTGCTCCCTTATCGTCCGTGGCCGAGTCGGCGAGGTCGTTGTTGGCCGAGTGCACAAGGGTGATGTAGCGCACGCCCTTGTTGTAGAACAGCTCGACGTTGGCGAGGTCGTTGCCTATCGGGTAGCCATTTTCTATGCCTAAGTAGATGGCGCGTTTACCGGCCTTCTCCAGGGCGTAGGCGTCGTCAGGGTCGAGGGCTAGGCCCACCGTATCGGCATTCGCTTCGGTCGATGCGATCACCGTGTCGATCATCTCCATGCCTAGCGTTTTCGCTCGGCTGTGGCCGTCGTCGTCGCGAATGTCCTGAGCGACGAAGGCGGCGAAGAAGATGGCGTCGAGGCCGCCCTCCTTCATGCGCGGATAGTCGACCTTGGAGCCCGTCTCCTTCGGATCGTGGCGCTCGGCCATGTCGAAGCCCGGCTCGATCATGCGCAGGGGCGTGTCGGCGTGCGTGTCCACGGTGAGGACTCGGTCGTGAATCTCTAGCGCGCGGGCGAGGAGTTGCTCCTCGGACTCCTCGCCCATCGCGGCGCCAGCGTCGTGCGAGGCGGCGGCCTCGACGGGGGCTTGCTCCTGCTCGGCGGCGCAGCCGATGAGCAACAGCAGGGGGAGTGCGAAGCCGATCTTGGGCGTTGAGAACATGCAGCGTTACCTGTGCTTAGACGACGATATTGACGAGGCGGCCGGGGACGACGATGACCTTCTTCGGCGTCTTCCCGTCCATTGAGCGTTGGGCGCCATCGCTGGCGAGCGCCGCTGTCTCCAGCGTGGCCTTATCGGCATCGCGAGCAGCGCTGATCTCATCGCGTTTCTTGCCGTTCACCTGTACGACGATGGTGATCGTGTCATCGACGCACAGGGACTCATCGTGCGAGGGCCAGGTGGCCACGCAGACCAGGCCATCAGCGCCGAGGCGCTCCCACAGCTCTTCGGCGAGGTGCGGCGCGTAGGGGGCGAGGACGGTAATGAAGTCCTTGATCAGGGCCCTCGGCAGCGTTTTCGCCGAGGTCGCCTTGTTGACGAAGGTCATCATCTCGGCGATGGCCGTGTTGAAGCGCAGGGCTTCCGTGTCCTCCAGCACTTTCCTGATCGTGCGGTGAAGGGCCTTGTTCAACTCGCTGCTCTTCTGCGCCGGCTCATCAGCGAGCTTGTCGTTGAGCGCACCGGTGCGCTCATCAACGACCAGGCGCCACACGCGCTGGAGAAAGCGGTACACGCCTTCCACGCCCGTCATCTGCCACGGTTTGACCTGTTCCAGGGGGCCCATGAAGAGCTCATACAGGCGCATGGCGTCAGCGCCGTACTGCTCGATCACATCGTCGGGGTTCACCACGTTCAGCTTCGACTTCGACATCTTCTCGATTTGCGTGTCGAGCGTCTCCCCGGTCGCCTTGAGTACGGGCGCGCCGTCGCGCTCCTGCGTGTCGTCCGGGTGGTGGTACTTGCCGTTGGCGTCCTTGTAGCTGTAGGCGAGGATCATGCCCTGGTTGAACAGGCGTTGGAACGGCTCCTTGGTGCTCACCAGGCCCACGTCGTAGAGCACCTTGTGCCAGAAGCGCGCGTAGAGCAGGTGCAGGACCGCGTGCTCGACCCCACCCACGTACAGATCGACGGGCATCCAGTAGTCGGCCACCTCCTTGGAGAAGGGGGCCTCGGTGTTGTTTGGGTCGAGGTAGCGCAAGTAGTACCAACAGGATCCGGCCCACTGGGGCATGGTGTTGGTCTCGCGCGTGGCCCTTCGACCATCGGGCAGCGTTAGCTCAGTCCATTCCTTGGGCGCGCGGGCGAGGGGCGGTTGGCCATCCTCGGTGGGGCGGTACTCGTCGATCGACGGCAGCTCGACGGGCAGTGCCGCCGGATCCAGGGGCACCACTTCGCCGTCTTCCGCGTGCACGATGGGGAACGGTTCGCCCCAGTAGCGCTGGCGCGAGAAGAGCCAGTCGCGCAGGCGGTACTGCACGCGGCCCGTGCCCGCGCCGCGCTCCTCGAGCCAAGCGATGATGCGCGTCTTGGCCTCGTCCACTTCCAGGCCGTCGAGAAAGTCGGAGTTCACGGCCTTGCCATCGCCGGTCCACGCTGCCTCCTCGATCTGGCCACCGCCTTCGATCACGCGTCGGATCGGCAGGTTGAAGGCGCGCGCAAACTCGTGATCTCGCTCGTCGTGCGCCGGCACCGCCATGATGGCGCCGGTGCCGTAGGACATGAGCACGTAGTCGGCTACCCAGACGGGGATCTCCTCGCCGGTCACCGGGTTGATGGCGTGGGCGCCCGTGAAGACGCCGGTCTTCTCCTTGGCCAGGTCCGTCCGCAGGAGGTCGGACTTCTGTGTGGCCTCGGCGACGTAGGCGTCGACGGCTGCCTTTTGCTCCTGCGTGGTCAGCGCTTGCACCAGCGGATGCTCGGGAGCGAGCACGCAGTAGGTGGCACCGAACAGCGTATCGGGGCGAGTCGTGTACACGGTGAGGCTGTGCTCGTCCGGCAGCTGGAACACCACGTCGGCGCCATGGGACTTGCCGATCCAGTTGCGCTGCATCTCCTTGACGCCTTCGGGCCAGTCGACGTCGTCGAGGTCTTGGAGCAGGCGCTCGGCGTAGGCGGTGATCTTCAGCATCCACTGCTTCATCGAGCGGCGCTCCACGGGATCGCCGGTCTCCACGTACTTACCGTCCTTCACCTCCTCGTTGGCCAGCACCGTGCCGAGGGTGGGGCACCAGTTCACCGGCACCTCGGCCAGGTAGGCCAGGTCCTTCTCGTAGAGTTTGAGGAAGATCCACTGGGTCCACTGGTAGTAGTCGACGGCGCTCGTGTTGACCTCGCGCGCCCAGTCGTAGCTGAAGCCGAGGCGTTTGATCTGGCGGCGGAAGTTGTTGATGTTCCGCTCGGTGATGATCGCCGGGTGGATGTTGTCGCGCACGGCGGCGCGTTCGGCGGGCAGGCCGAAGGCGTCCCAGCCCATGGGATGGAGGACATTGAAGCCGCGCATGCGCTTGAGGCGCGCGAGCACGTCCGTCGCCGTGTAGCCCTCGGGATGGCCCACGTGTAGGCCCGCGCCCGAGGGGTAGGGAAACATGTCGAGGATGTAGTACTTCGGTCGCGCCCTAAGCTCCGCCGGATCACTCGGGGTCCGGAAAGGTTGCTGGGCGTCCCAGGCGGCTTGCCATTTGGGCTCGATCTCAGAGGGCGTGTAGCGCATGAAATCCTCTCAGCAATGCGCGCAGGGGTGATGTCATCAGCAGCCGCGAAGTATCGCACGCCACCGTTAGCGCCAGCACCGCCTCGCGGGCGGGCGACGGGGAGTCGAGGCTAATCCAGGTAGCGCCTCAGCCAGCCGTTGACCTCGTCGTGCCAGCGCAGGGAGTTGTGGGGTTGAAGCACCCAGTGGTTCTCATCGGGGAAGTAGAGGAAGCGACTCTCGACGCCGCGCCGCTGAAGCGCGGTAAAGGCACCGATGCCCTGGGTGACCGGCACGCGGTAGTCCAGCTCGCCGTGGATCACGAGCATCGGCGTCTGCCATCGATCGACGAAGCGCGCCGGGTTGTACTTCTCGTGGGCCTGCGGCTGCTGGAAGTAGGGGCCGCCGTTTTCCCATTCGGGGAACCACAGCTCCTCGGTGGTGTAGTACATCGAGCGCTGATCGAACACGCCGTCGTGGTTGACCAGACAGCGGAAACGATCGGGCCACTGGCCGGCGATCCAGTTGATCATGAAACCGCCGTAGGAGGCGCCAAGGGCGCAGACCCGATCGCCATCCAAGAAGCTGTACCGCTCGAGGGCGGCGGCGAGGCCTAGCTGCAGGTCTTCCAAGGGCTTGCCGCCCCAGTCGCCGGAGATGCTGTCCGTGAAGGCTTGTCCGTAGCCGGTTGAGCCGTGGAAGTCGATCATCACCGCGGCAAACCCGGCGCCCGCATAGGTTTGCGGATTCCATCGGTAGTGCCAGTGGTTGCCGAAGCTCCCTTGAGGGCCGCCGTGGATGAGGAAGGCAACGGGGTAGTTCTTGCCGGGCGTGAAGCCCGTGGGCTTCACGACGAAGCCGTACACCTTGTCGCCAGCGGCGCCGGTAAAGGAGAACTGCTCGTAGTCACCCACCTCCAGGTCGGCCATGGCGTGCTGACCAAAATGGGTGAGCTGCGCCGGGTTGCTGCCGGCCGCGTCTGCTACGTATAGGTCGCTGGGGGAGGTCAGCGAGTCCTGGGCGTAAACGATGCCTTCGGCCGATAGGTCGAAGGCGCTGATGTAGGCGCCGTCTCTGATACGCTCGTTGGCGCCCGAGGCTAAGTCGAGACGCCACAGGGTCTTGTGGCCGACATCCTGGGCGTTCATGACCAAGGCACTACCGTCCGAGGTGAACGCCATCGAGGACGGCGAGTAGTCCCAGTCGCCAGTAAGTACGCGCGTGGTGCCGGACTTCAGATCGCGCAGCATGACTTGGTACTGGTCGGCCTCGAAGCCCGGCCGCGCCATCGCCAGGTAGGCGAGGGAGCCGCCGTCGGGGCTCAGGACCGGCATCGTATCCCAGGCCAGGTTTGCTTGCGTGAGGTTGGTGGCCGTTCCGCCGCCCATCGAGGCTGCGTAGATATCGAAGTTGGTCGAGCTCGGTTCCTTGGCGTCGCGAAGGCGAGCAGCGAAGTAAACCGTTTGGCTATCGGTAGAGATCGCGTACTCCTCGTTGCCGCCCCAGATGCGTGAGGGCACGTCGGCGTCGACGGTGCTAACGCGCACGGGGTCGCCGACGATCGCACCCTCCTCATCGATCGTCAGGGCGAACAGCTGCGAGCGCTTGGCATCCAGCCAATGGTCCCAGTGGCGCATGAAGAGCTGGTCGTAGGCACTGGCGCTGACCTTCGAGTCGGCCTGCTGCTCGTCACGGTCGGCCGTGCACTGCAGGTCGTCGCAGTCGAGGTAGACGGAGATGGACACGACGAGTCGGTCGCCAGCCGGTGAGAGCTTGAAGGTGTCGATGCCGAGGGGCAGGTCGGTGAGCGGCTGTGCTTCGCCGCCGGTGATCGAAATGCGCCACACCTGGCTCGATCCACCGCGCGAGGACAGGAACAGCACGGATTGGCCGTCCACGGACCAAGCGGGATCCGTGTCATTCGCCTCGTGGGAGGTGAGCTGGCGCGGGGCGCTTCCTTTCCTCAGGTCGCTTAGCCACAGGTCGTAGCGCCCCTTGCCGGCCTCCATATCGGTTTGCCGCAGGGTGAACACCACGTGCTCGCCGTTGGGGGAGACGACCGGTGCGCCAACGCGGTCCATGCGGACCAGGTGGTTAGCGGAAAACGGGGCAGCCGCAGCGAGACCGGAGGCGAGCAGGCTAAGCAGGAGGGTCGTAGCACGCATAGGGAAAGCAACCTGGGGTGGGATAATGTGGCGCGAGCCTACCAGATGGCACGCTGCATCGGTGCTCACCGTGCTGGCGCATCACGGTCCGTGCTGGGATGAGTGCGCGAAGCCCGCTGCGCGGGGTTCTGGGCGAGGCGCGTGGCCGGAGAGCTACTTGCTCGGTATCCACTGCCGCCGAGACGCCCACGCCCCTTGGCGTTATAACATAACACTCTCGAGGTCTGGTGAACTGGTTGAGGCAGGCAACGTGTCGTCGTCTTCGCGGCGTTGGCTCGGTGGGCATTGCGCCTGAGCACTTGGCGCCTCGTTGATTCACCAAGGCCCAGGGGTGATCTCGGACTGCCCGAGTATGTTCCAGCCTACAAGCTCTCGGATTTTGGTCGGATCCTGAGCAGCAACGGCGATGGCCGTGCTCAGACGAGGCTTGTGAGCGAGCCTCATCTGAGCACGCGCGGTGGCTCGCGCCCTGCGCGGCTAGTGGGCCGCTTGGTAAATAAGGTGACGCTCAGCTACTCGCCCTTCGGGTCTGCCCCTACGCAGACTGAGCGTTACCTCATTTACCAAGCGGCCCACTAGGTTTACTTACAGCAGCACTCGTCTTTGCAGCACTCGCAGGTCTTTTCCTCGCAGCACTTTGCGTTCTCGCAGTCGCAGTCACACTGATCAGCATTAGTGTCCACATCAGTCTCCTTTAGATCTCTTCGCCTTCTATCTTGTCCGCAAGATCGCGCAGACGTTCCGCGACCTGGCCCCGATTGAGCGAATAGGTTTTCTCTCGACCCTTTCGCTCGAACTGCACGACACCCTCCTGCGCCAAGGTCTTGAGATGGCGAGAGGCAACAGACGCATCCACGCTGCAGCACTCGCACAGGCACATCGCGTTTTGCGGCACCTGACACTGGCAGAGTCGGTATACCAGCGAGAGCCGGTTAAACTCCCCTAGGGCCTTCAGCAGGTCTGCGGTCTCTTGGATCTGAACCTCGTCCATGAGCTAACTTTTGCATATTTGTGCAAATATATCAACGTCACGTGGAGCCATTCCTTGGGAGACGAGCGAGTAGTCGTGGGTCAGGTCCGATTTGGCCGGTGGCAGTGGGCGCTGTGCCTGTTGGCCTTGGCAGGTGCCTGCGCTCACGCTCACCCGGAGGATGAGTTCTGCCTGCCCGGGGTTGGCGGTGTAGGTCTTGACGCTGCCCTGTGCGAGCAGCTGGCGACTCTCGATAGCGCGGAAGATCGCACGGCGCGCTTGACCCAACCGATCCTCGACGCTTCGGGCGACGCCCGCAGCGCCGCCTCGACCTTCCTGCTCTACGTGTCCATCGGCGTCCAACACATCCTTCCCGGCGGACTGGATCACATTCTCTTCGTGCTGGCGCTCTTCCTCACTTCTACGCGATTGCGAGCGCTGCTCGTGCAGATCACCACGTTCACAGTCGCCCATACGGCCACCCTGGGGCTGGCGGCAGCCGGTGTGATCTCGCCGAGCGCGAGCATCGTTGAGCCGCTGATTGCGGCGAGCATCGCCTTCGTGGCGCTAGAGAATCTCTTCGTGAGCGATATGCCCCGCTGGCGACCGGTGATCGTGTTCGCCTTCGGGTTGTTGCATGGCCTCGGTTTTGCCGGTTTCTTCGGCGAGCTAGGGTTGCCGGCGAACCAGTTCTGGAGCGGGCTCGTCGGCTTCAACGTCGGCGTCGAGGTGGGTCAGCTGAGCGTGGTGCTGCTGGCCTTTCTGCTGGTGAGTGCTTGGCGCCGGATGGATCGGTCGCCGCAGGCCGAGATGCGTTACCGGCGACGGGTGGTGTTGCCAGGGTCTCTGGCGATCGGATTCATTGGCCTGTGGTGGGCGATCGAGCGAACCTTCCTCGGTTGAATCGGCGGGCGGCTAGCTAGTGTCCTGAGTTAGAAGTTCGTTGATGACTTCGCGGCACGTTTTCGCCCCTGAACACGTTGCTCCTCCTCCCGTGGGACCTGCCACGCTCGTCCTCGCGCCGCGCTCAGGGACAAAAACTCGCGTGCGAATTCATCAACGAACTTCTAACTCAGGACACTAGTAGGGAGCCACCCGCCGAATTGGTATTTACACTTTAGTTGCCGTCGGTGCCGAAGCCGCGGCCGTTGAGTAGCGGCTCGATGCTTGGCTCGGCGCCGCGGAAGTTGCGGTAGAGCTCGTCGGCAGGGCGCAGGCCGCCCGCTTCGTAGACCCACTGCTTCAGGCGCGCGGCGACCGTGGGATCGAAGATGTTCTCGGCTTCCTTGAAGGCGTTGAAGCCGTCCGAGTCGAGGATTTCCGACCACAGGTAAGCGTAGTACCCGGCCGAGTAGCCGCCAGCGAAGACGTGGCTGAAGTACTGGGAGCGATAGCGCGGCTCGATCTCGTCGATCAGCCCGTACTCCTCGAGCACGCCGTGCTCGAAGGCAGTGGCGTCGGTGATGGCTTCGGCTTCCTCGGCGGTCAGCATGTGCCAGCGCAGGTCTAGGAGCGACGCGGCGATGAACTCGGTGGTCGCGAAGCCCTGGTTGTGGTTCGCCGCGGCGAGCAAACGTTCGACCAGCGTCTCGGGGATTACCTCGCCGGTCTCGTGGTGTTTGGCGTAAATGGCAAGCATCTCGGGTTCCGACGTCCAGTGCTCTAGGATCTGTGCCGGGAACTCCGTGTAGTCCCGCGGGCCGTCGACGCCGGAGAAACTGGGGTAGTCGATCTTGGTCATGATGCCGTGCAGGCCATGACCGAACTCATGGAACACGGTCTTCACCTCGTTAAAGCGCAGCAGCGTGGGCTGGGCCACGGGCGGCACGGTCAGGTTGAGGTTGTTGGTGACGATAGGGCGGATGGAATCGCCCTCGATATTGGACGCGGAGCGGTAGCTGTTCATCCAGGCGCCGCCGCGCTTGGAGTCGCGGGCGTACATGTCGAACATGAAGACGCCGAGGTGTGAGCCATCTGCCTCACGCACTTCATAGGCGGTGACGCCATCGTTCCAGATCGGTGCGTCGATCTGCGTAAAGGTGATGCCGAACAGGCGATTCGCCAGCTCGAAGGCGCCGCCCTTTACCGCTTCCAGCTCGAAGTAGGGCTTGAGCGCGTTCTCGTCTAGATCAAATCGCGCCTTACGGATCTTCTCCGAATAGTGCCACCAGTCGTGCCCTTCGAACTCGAAGTCATCGCCAATCATCTCCTGCATGTCCGCGCGCTCGACCTTGGCCTGCTCTAGTCCCGGCTTCCAGACCCGCAGGAGGAAGTCCTCGGCGCCCTTGGGGGTGCGCGCCATGTTGTACTCAAGCACGTAGTCCGCGTGCGTGGCGTAGCCGAGCAGGGCGGCGCGTTGGGCGCGCAGCTGGGCGATCTTGATCGCTAAGGGGCCGTTGTCCGTGTCCCCCTCGCTGGCCCGCAGGCGGTACCCGTTGAAGGCCTGCTCGCGCAGCTCGCGCACCTCGGACTGGGTCATGAAGGTCTCGTAGACGGAGCGGTCCAAGGTGACCACCCAGGCTTGTTCGTCCTCATCCCAGATGCTTGATTTGAACGCCTCGGAAAGTCCCGCCGTGTCAGCATCATCGGTGATCGGCAGCTTGAAGGCCTTGGTGGAGGTGAGGAGGTTTTGGCCGAACTTCGTGGTGAGCCCTGAGAGTTCTTCGTTGATCGCCGCCACCTTCGGCTTGGTGTCGGCGTCCAGGGCAGCGCCCGCCCGCACGAACTGGCGGTGTGTGAGCTCGAGCAAGCGCGCGTCCTGCTCATCCAGGTCGAGCGTGTCGCGGGCCTCGTAGACTGTCTGAACGCGCTGCCAGAGGGCGTCGTCGAGTACCACCTTGTTCGACTCGCGCGTCCACATGGGGTAGATGATGCTCTGCAGTTCGCGCTTCTTGGCGTTGAGTTCCGTGGATGCGAGGGGGCCGAAGACGAGCCCCACCTTGCGCGCTAGCTGCCCAACCCGCTCCATGGCCAGGATGGTGTTCTCAAAGGTGGGCGCGTCGGGGTTGTCCCGAATCGCTGCCACATCAGCGCGCTGCTCCAGCATCCCTTGCTTGAAGGCCGGTAGAAAGTCTTCGTCGGCGATTTCGTCGAATGGGGGAATGCCGAAGGGCGTGTCCCAGTCCTCCAGGAAGGGATTGCCTTCGAGCTCGGCTTGCGTCACTACGATGTCGTCCGGCATCGCCTCGGGCGCCGCTTCGGCGGCGGCAGGGGCCTCGGTGTCACTGCCGCCGCAGGCGGCGAGGGTCAGGGCGAGGCAGAGCGGAAATAGGAGGCTGGTTGGCTTCATAAAACTATTCCATGTCAGCCGCGTGGCGGCGCTGGGTGGTCGTAGGGGCAATCGCGTAGCTTGGCAGACCGGCCGCGTGGCGTCTCCCCCTTTTGCGGGAGGAGCGGTGGGGCGTCATCGTCTTGCTGTCGGGAGGGATGCCGCATCCCCCCAATTCGTCGCACGCAGCGCCAAGGCGGTAGCGTGAGCGTGCGCTCTGATCTGGTGCATTATAACATCTTGCCGGGGAACAGCGGCCACGCTCACCTGCGCCATAGCGTTCGAGCGGGCGGGTCGCTGAGGCCGGGACACGAGGGGAGATGCGCTCGCGAAAGGCGTGGCACGTCCCAGCGGTGTCGTGTCCCAACGAGGCACGCCCAAGTAATTACATTAGGTTGATAGGGTCGAAGCTCGGCCCAGCGGAGCTCAGCAACGATGATGTCGACTCCTTTCCCTCAGAACTACGCGCAGTGGGAACACTGCATCACCGTGGAGTGTGGGATTCCACTCACTTCGGAGTTTGTCGCGCAGCGACTCGCTGTTTGGCGCAACACGGAATCGGACGAGACGGTTCGGTTTCGCAGTCTGTACGGCGATGTGTACTGGCGCTCAGTCATCGGCTGGTTCGAGCAGGCGGAGCGCCAGCTCGGCGTGGGCGGCGGAGGGCCGTCGGCCTAGGCGCTGATGCGTTGGCGCAGCAGGCGCTGTAGGCGAGCGAGCGTCCGGCCCAAGGTGCTTGGCACGAGAGCTCGTTCGGTGCCATCGTAGCGGTCTCCCGACCACGTCGCGCTGTGCGCTAACGAGCGCCAAACCGAGGAGTGTATGCTCCAATCCCTCGTCATCCTCACGCTGTCCGCCCTCTTGGTGTGCGCGCCCGCTGCCGCGCACGAGCCTTCGGTAGACGATCAACCACCCTGGCAGGAAGCGACCGGCTGGCCGGATCGCATCGTGCTTACGCTCCCTAAGCGCCCCCAAACCAGCTTCGCCGTCACCTGGCGCACCTCGGGCGAGGTCGCCAGCACTCACGCTGAAATCGTCCCCGCCACTGATGATGCGCGCTTCGATATCGGCGCCACCACCGTGCGAGCGCGCACCGAGCGCCTAGAGCTCGAGCGTCTAGCGGCGTTCGGTGTAGCGCTCGACATCAAAGCGAACGCCGGCCTTGCGCCGGCTCACTACCACTCGGTCATCTTCGAGGGTCTCGAACCCGACACGCTGTACGCCTACCGCGTGAAGGGGGCGGGGCAGCAATGGTCGGAGTGGTTCCAAACCCGCACGGCAGCGGAGTCGGGGCCGATCACGTTTTTGTACCTGGGCGATGCACAGAATGCTCTGCGGTCGCACTGGTCGCGCGTCATCCGAGCGGGCTTCCAGGCCGCGCCAGAGGCTGACTTCATTCTTCACGCAGGGGACCTGGTCAACGTGCCCTCGCGGGACCTGGAGTGGGCGCAGTGGTTCGATGCGGTGGGCTTCATTCATGGGATGATCCCCGCGGTGCCCCTCGCCGGTAACCACGAGTATCAGCGCCTGCGAATGCCCGGCGGGGAGCAGGATCAGCTGCTGTCCATCTTGTGGCGCCCGCAGTTCACCCTGCCAGAAGAGCCAACCCTGGACGAGGACCTGCAGGAGGTCGCCTACGATCTTCGCTACAGCGAGGACCTGCATGTGTTCGTGCTTTCCACCCAGAGCCGGAAGCTAAAGGCCCAAGCCGAGTGGCTCGATCGTGCGCTGGGCAAGAGCGATGCGCACTGGAAGGTCCTCGCCATGCACCACCCGGTGTTTTCCTCCGGCGCCGGGCGCGACAGTCCCGATCGTCGCTCCCTGCTGCTCCCGGTCATCCAGCGGCATAAGGTGGATCTCGTCCTGCAGGGGCACGATCACACCTACGCGCGCGGGGCGATCGGCCAGCGGCCTGAGCGCATCGCTTGGCGCGCGAAGGGCTCCAAGGTGGATACGATGTTCGTTAACTCGGTCAGTGGACCGAAGCAATACGAGTTCCGCGAGCAGGCTTGGGACAGCTATGCATCGGACGACGTGAGGCTGGTCAGGCGCGCGGAGAACACTCAGTTCTTCCAGGTGATCACGGTGGCCGGTGATCGCTTGACCTACGAGGCGCGCACGGCCACCGGGCAGCGCTACGATGACTTTGTGATGAGCAAGACGACGCGTGGGGTGAAGCGGATCGTTCGCGGTGCGATGAGCACGATGGAGGAGAGGGCCTTCTCCAACACCGGCCCATACGAGAACCCGTAAGGCGAGCCGGCGAGGGCATCCGATCCGTGTGACGTCGGGCTGTCATCAGATGCCTTGGGTTGGAGGCGAATACCCTACGGAGCGCTCGGGCTAGTAATCTCTCGTCAAGGTCAAGGAGCAGGCGGCTTGATGGTGGCTCTAAGCCCAGGTCACTGAGAAACTGCTTGCGCGCTCACCCGCGCCGTGCAAGACGCACTTAGTAGGCGAGACTCCTCGTCTGGGCACCCCAGTGGCCGCCATGCATTGCTCGTCGGGATCGCAGCGGCTCGGGCCGCCGTCGTCGCTCAGGCGGCGCAAACGGTGTCTCGACTACACGGGCGATCAACAGCTGGATTTTCTGTGCGAGGCGCGCCTTCAGGCCGTGGACCTGACCCCCTGCGATCGTTTGTCTCTCATCCCCCAAGGGTTCCTGCTAGGTGAGACCCTAAGGCGCGCGCGCTGCCGGGGCGTCGAGGTACCCCGTCGCGCCCCTGTCACCTCAGCATTGCGCCAATTCCAAGCGATCGGTTGCGCGGATAGCCATGTACCAGCATCGCCGGCACCGGCCGCCCTGGGAGTCGCCGACTGTCGAGATTCGTGTTGCGGTTAGACTGAATACTGTATACAGTCTGATCGTGCTTGGGGACCGCTCAAACATTGCCGATGCGCTGGAAGCCGAAGTCCGTTGGCGAATCGTCGACGGCCGGCTCCCGCCTGGCGACCGCTTAAACGAGGTGCATCTCGCCCAGGAGCTGCGCATTAGCCGTACCCCCCTGCGCGAGGCCCTCACGCGCCTGGCTGGCCAGGGCCTGATCGATGTGATCCCGCGGCGGGGCTTTTTCGTGCGCCCGCTCACTTCACGCGAGGCGCGTGAGATCTACCCCATCCGCCCGTTGCTCGATCCCGCCGCCCTGCGCCTCGCCGGCATCCCTTCTCGACAAGTGCTGCGCGAGCTACGCGTCCTCGATCGTAAGCTCCGGCGCGCCGTGCCGGACATCGCGGCGGTGGTGGACGCGGATGAGGCATGGCACCGCGCCCTGCTTGCGCACTGTCCAAACCAACATCTGCTAGATCTCATCCAACAGCACATCACGTTGACCCGCCGCTACGAGCTCGCCTGGTTTCGATGCCGAGGCGCCGTTCCCACGGCCAGCGATGAACACGAACGGGTCGTTTGCGCCCTCGAGGAAGGGGACCTCGAGTCGGCTTGCGACCACCTCTACAGCAACCTCACCACCTGCCTCGCCCCCCTCTGCGCTTGGCTCGACGGTGAGAACACGCAATGAAGGACTCCCATGAAGCGCATCGGCTTGCTCTTACTGTTCTCCGTTTTCATCGTCGACGTTGTGCACGCTGACAACCTAGAGGGTGTTTGGAGCGCCCTCGTCGACTACGGCGTGCCCGATCGCGTCGACATCACGATTGCGAAAGGCGCAAAGGACGGCTGGCGGGCGCAGATAGGGGAAGCGCAGGTGCCGGGTCGGCGTCGCGATAATAGCGTCGAGTTCACGACAGAAGCGGGCGTGCTGCGGGTCTACCCGGAAGTGCCGATCGCGTACTGGGTTCAGCGCCGCCTGGAGACTGCAGGATCGCGCTACGCCAACCCGGTGGATCTTCGCGCCAACGGTGAAGGTGGCTGGCGTGGAGTGGCGCGCCCGCGGCCGGAGCGGGTCCATTTGGATCTCGTCGTGCGCAGCACGGAAGACGGGCTTGAGGCAAACGTTCGCAATCCCGAATTCAACGTGGGGCGGAACATGGCGGCGATGCGCGTCGACGCACGGGCCGACGGGACTATCGCCTTCCAGCGTGAGGAGGGGCCGCCTGCTATGCAGGGCAGTCGCGAGGGCGATCGCATGGAGCTGCAAGTCGAGGCATTGGGCAGGCTCGTCACCTTCGTGCGCTCGCCAGCGCCTCGGCCCGGATACGCGCCACGGGCTCAGGCGGTCACGGCGCTCACCCCGCCTGAAGCCCGTAACGACGGCTGGCTGGTCGCTGTGCCGCAGGTGCGCGGTGTCGATCCCGCGCCCTTGCTCGCGCTCACCCAGCGTGTGGCGGGCCAGGACCCGGGGAGTCTCTATGCAGAAACCGTCCACACCATGGTGCTGACAAAGGGCGGTGCAGTGGTGTACGAGGAAGGCTTCTTTGGTCAGGATCCGCGAGTGCCCCACGACACACGCTCGGCGGGTAAGTCCTTCTCCTCCACAATAGTTGGTGTCGCCGTTCAGCAGGGCTATGAGATCTCGCCAACCACCAAGCTAGGTGATGTGTTCGGTGATTCTATCCCGGCGAGTGATGTCGCAAAGCGCTCGATCGGCGTCGAGCATCTGATGAGCATGGCCTCGGGCCTGGATTGCGACGATGGCAACTACGAGTCCCCCGGCAACGAGGACGTCATGCAAAGCCAAGGCGAGCAGCCCGACTGGGTGCGCTACACCTTGGCGCTCGACATGGTGCGGGCGCCCGGCGAGAAGGCCGTCTACTGCTCCGCGGGCGTCAACCTCGCGAGCGCTGTGGTGGCGCGTGTAACGGGGAGGTGGCTGCCTGAGCTTTTCGATCAGCACTTCGCCAAGCCCCTCGGCATTAGGCACTATCATGTCAACCTCATGCCTACGGGCGATATGTACGTGGGCGGCGGCGTGCATATGACCGGCCGCGATCTGGCGAAGTTCGGTCAGCTGTACCTCAACGACGGTATATGGAAGGGCACACGCGTGTTGCCCGAAGGTTGGGTGTCGCAGGCCTTCTCGGCGAAGGCAAGCATTAACGAGCCGGATGACTACGGTTGGAACTGGTGGCGCCAGTCCTTCGAGGTGGGTGGCGAGCGTATCGATGCGCGCTACGCCGCGGGCAACGGGGGGCAGCTGGTCTTCGTGTTGCCGCAGCTAGACGCGGTGTTCGTTGTGCTCGCGGGCAACTACGGCAACTATGGCACCTGGCGACGCTTTCGCGATGAGTACTTGCCGCAGTACGTGATACCCGCCCTGCTGGCACGGGGCGAGCGCGCGCGCTAGGTCACCAGGCTGGAGTAATAGGAAGGTTGGGAGTGAGCGAGGGTAGTGGGGTAGACAAGCTCATCGGCGGGTGCGCCCTGGTCGCCTCCCTGGCCGCGGTGTTCATCGCATGGGATCAAGGGCGGGTCATGCGCGCTCAGCAGCACGGTGAGGTGTTTCCCGTCCTGCAAGTGGATGGGTTCATCGCTAGCATGGATGAGCAAGTGGAGGTTGGCCTTCGTGTGAGTAACAACGGGGTGGGGCCAGCGATGATCGAGGCGGTAGATCTCGCCGTCGACGGCGTGCAGGTGAATGACCTGCAAATGCTGCTGGCGGATCTTCCGCCGCCGTCGTCCAACTCCTGGTCATCCCTGGCCGGCCGCGCGATGGCGCCTGGGGAGGAAGTGGAGGTTCTTTCCCTGCGCTGGAACGGTGGCGATGTCACGCCAACGGAGCGGGCAGCGATCGCCGCGTTCACCGAGCGCGCGTCTGAATGGCACTTGCGCATCTGCTACTGCTCCGTGTTCCGTCGCTGCTGGGCGACTTCCCGCACTTACACCGCACGGGCCGATCGCGTGGCGCGCTGCGAACTACGCGATACGGATGTGTTTTCAGACTTCGACGCTACTGTGCCGCGCTGATCGCTTACCGGCAGTCGCCAAGGAGCACCGTTGTTCCCTTCGCTTACACCATCGGTCGGGTTGAGATCGTTGTCACTGGCTGGCAACGATTTTTTTCCTCTGCTCTAAGGCAAACCCCTGCTTTCCGCGGGTTTGCGTTCTGTTAGATTCGAATTTCGGTCGCAGCCCCGGGGCTGGCGCCGCGCGGCACGCACACGGCAACCCTGTAGCAGAGGATATGCCTTCGTGAGCAAGTGGATGAACACCGTCTTCGCCGTGAGCTTGTGCACCTTTGGTGCCCTTGCCCACTCCGCTACCGTCGATCTTGGTGAGATCGGCGCCGACGACCTGTTCGGAGATTCGCTGATCTACTTCAGCGGCGAGACTGTTGGCGACACCTGGACGTTTACGCTCACCGAGGCCCTGGGTGCGGCAATCAGCGTGGTGCCGAACAACTTCGCGCCGTTCTTCGAGATCGCCGACCTCGCGGTGTCCTCCCCCGACGTCGCCTTAAGCTTCGATGGTCTGAGCGGTGCCTTCAGCTTTGCGGGATTGCTGCCGGCAGGAGACTATTCCTTCATGGTCTCTGGCGTGGCAACCGGCGACAGCGGCGGCCAGTATCAGGTGCTAGTCGGTGCCACCTCCATCCCGCTTCCCCTGTCCGCGTTCCTGCTGGGGTCGGCCCTGCTGGCATTGTTGGTGACGCGGCGACGCAGCCCGGCCGCCTAGCGTGCTCCCTAGGGCGTCTGGCGGGTAAGCACGTCGAGCGGTGGGCCCAGGGTGAGTGTCTTCGGGTCCTCTGACAGCTCGCCTTGGCTGGTGATGGTAACGTCTAACGGGCTTCGAACCTAAGGCTCACGCGCAGGCCGCTGCGGTTGCCCAACACCGGCAGAGGCTCGCCCGTTTTCCAGGGTGATCGAGCCGGTAAATCGCCCCTCATCGCGATCGAACAAGACCCCCTGCGCATCGAGGCTAGACGCCTGGAAGGTCCCGGAGTGTTGAGCGGCCCACTAGTCAACCAGTGGGATCGAAGATGCCGAGGGGGAGCTCCTGCTCGAAGATGCGGCGGGTCAGGCGCCCGACGGCCTCGCTTTGTACAGGGCAGCCATCAGAGTGAACAGGCGCGTCACATCGAGTGGGCTGTCATCGCCGCGATACTCCCGATAAAGCGTGTCGACGTTGACGGCGATACGCTCCGCATCGCCCCAGCTGGAGTAGTCGCCAAGGGCGATGTCGAAGGCCGCCTCCTCGCTGTCCATGCCAGCTTCGAAGCGGGCCCGCGCCTCCCGGTCGATGTAGCTCAGGTAGTCGTGAACCCGCTGCACACCGGCGCGATCGGTGATGGGGCCGTGACCGGGGACGATGGTGGCGGCGTCGATCGAGATGATGCGCTCTAGGGCGCGCAGCCAATTGCCCACAGGCCCAGCCCACATGATCGGCGTGCTCTCGATAAAGAGGATATCGCCGGTGTAGAGGACGTCGTCTTCCGGGACCCAGGCCAGGATGTCGCCCTGCGTGTGTGCGGGGCCGACCTCGATCAAGTGCACCGACTTGTCGCCGACCGGCACCTGCAGTTCGCCGCTGAAGGTCTCCGTGGGTGGGGTTAGGGGAATGCCCTCGAAGGTGAACTGACCGAAGCAATGCTGTAGGTACTCGCCGAGCTCACCGAGCTGGTCGGTCGCCGCCATCATCTGTGCCAACATGGCGGGCGGCACGTCTTCCATCTCGCGGGCGCTCGCCTCCGAGGCGACGATACGGGCGTTCTCCACCAAGCGATTGCCGAAGGTGTGATCGCCGTTGGCGTGGGTGTTGACTAGGGTTCCGATGTCGCCGGCCGTGGTGCCTGCTGCATCGCGCATCGCGTCCAGCATTTGCCGGGTAAGGTGCTCATCGAAGAGCGTGTCGACGAGCAGGGAGGCGCCGCTGTCCGTGACCAGCCCGGCGTTAGACCAGCCCCAGGTGCCATCGGGTTGCATCCAGGCCCAGGTGCCGTTACCTAGATCGTGCAGGCCCCGAGCGTAGCGGTGAGCACTCATGAGCCACTCCTAGTGTCCTGAGTTGGAAGTTCGTTGATGAATTCGCACGCGAGTTTTTGTCCCTGAGCGCGGCGCGAGGACGAGCGTGGCAGGTCCCACGGGAGGAGGAGCAACGTGTTCAGGGGCGAAAAGGTGCCGCGAATTCATCAACGAACTTCTAACTCAGGACACTCGTGGTGTGGGGGGCAAAGATGCGATTGCTCAGCTCGCCCAGGCCGTCCACCCGAAGGGTCACCTCATCACCATCGGCGAGAAAGCGACCGCTCTCGAGGCCGCAGCCATCGCCCACGGTACCCGAACCCAGCACCTCGCCGGGGTACAGTGTCTCGGACTGACTCAGGTGGGCGACGATGCGATCGAAGGTCCAATGCATGGTGGCGCTGTTGCCTTCACCGCGCAGCTGGCCGTTGACACTCACGGCCATCGACAGGCCGTAGGGATCGCCTACCTCGTCCGCCGTGACTAGCCACGGGCCGAGCACGTTGGCGTTGTCGAAGTCCTTGGACTTGGCGGGTCCCAGCATACCGGGCATCTCGGCGAGTTGGGCGTCGCGGGCGCTGAGATCGTTGAAGATCATGTAGCCGAAGATGTGTTGGTGAGCGACGGCGGATGGAATGTCGCGCCCGCCGCGTCCGATCACGGCGGCGAACTCCAGCTCGTAGTCCATCACCGACGAGTAGGCGGGCCAGCGGACCTCCGTGCCCGTGCCGCATACCGCGAGGCGATTGCACTTGTAGTAGAGCGGCTGCTGGTACCAGGCCGGTGGTGGGCGGGCTGCGTCTGCCACTTGCTCGCTCTCGCCGCGCATCAGAGCGGCGGTGCGCAGGCACTGGGTCAGGTGACGTTCGAAGGCGATGAAGTCACGCATCTGCAGTGGACGCGGCAGGGGCGCGAGGAGGGAGCACTGCGCGAGGGGCCTAATCGCGACCGCAGGGGGGTTGCGCAGGAGCTGAGCGCACCGCGCGAGCGCGTCGTCGCCGCCTCCGATGATCTGCTGAAGGCTGCCCAGCGCTGCGGCATCCGGCGCCGAAGCTGCGGCACTGGCGAGATCGACGACCTCGCCGTTGCCCTCGCGTAGGGCGCCAACGCGCTCCGCGGGGCCGTCGCTGAACGTGACAAAGCGCATAGAATCTCCCGCTCACTCCTAGGCCGCGCGATGTCCCGCGCGACCGCCTCCCTCGATTATGCGTCAAGGACAGTGCCACGCCCACGTGTGCAGGCGCAGTACACTAAGGCGGCTCTGGGTAGGTGCAAGGGATGACTGCCCGGCGGGGACTCTTTAGAGGAATAGCGTGAACATACTTGCCTTTCTCATCGGCATTTTCGCCCTGTTGCTGGCGATTCCCTCGGCGCTGCCGCTGCTGGGGTGGGGAAACTGGATCGTGCTCCCGATCGCGTTGATGGGCGTGCTGTGCGGTGCCGTGTCGCGGTCCGACAGTGGGCGAAATTTCTGCTTGGTCGTGTTTGCGATTGCCGCCGTGCGCTTGATGGTGGGGGGCGGGATCATCTGACCGCCAGCGCCTGGGGTTTATGCGGGCACCTTTGAGAGCAGGAAGTCGCAGATCATCGGCAGGTGATCTGATGCCTGAGAGTCTCCCACCGCGAAGTGCTCGATCACGATTCGCTCATCGTGCAGGATGTAGTCGAGTTCACGCTTAGGCTTGTCGCTGGGATAGGTGGCGAGGCCTTGCGCATTCGCACTGATTAGGCCCAGCGCGGCCTTGAACCGGGTGAGCTCATGGGCACCCCCCAGGGTGTTGAAATCACCCACCACCAAAACCGGCTTCGCCACCTCGCCGATCAGGGCCTGTAGATGCTCGAGCTGATGCTGGCGGTGTCGAGCGCGTAGGGAGAGGTGGACCAGGAAGATCGCCACTGCTTCCAGTTCGAGTTCAATCACTAGGCGCTTGGTACCGCGCGAGAAGTAGTGAAAGCGTTCGCCTACCACGCGCGGAGCTGCCAGGAATGCATTGCCCTGCTTGCTGATGATAGGCAGGCGAAGGCCGAGCGAGTGCGGGCCGTACTTGCAGCGGTAGACCGAGTAGTGACCAAGGGCGTCGGCGATCGCCCTCGCTTGGTCCACCCCTGCGCGGATCGAGCCGCCATCAACTTCCACCAAGCCGACAATGTCGGGATCGAGGCCCGCCAGGTAAGTGGCGATTCGCTCCCGGTTGGGTTCGTTGCGGCGTAGGTAGCCGATGCCGGGGACGGGCCAGTGCATGGCTTTGCCGACGCCGGCGCCGTAGCGGATATTCCACACCACTAGGCGCATGGGAATGCGCTTAGCCTTGGCGATGCGCAGGGTGCGTGCGGCGCCCGCGGTCGGTGGCGATGTGGGTGTAGTATCGGCGGCATGAGCGCGTTAACGGTGCTGCCCCTTGCGTTGCTGCACGTGTTGCCGGCAGCGTTCGCCAGCTACCACATCCTACTTTACAAGCGAGACGTGCGAGCCGCGTCCAGCTGGTTGATGGTGTGCCTGCTCGTGCCTTACGCGGGCCCCATCGCTTACTACTTCCTCGGCATCAACCGCGTTCGCGTCGGGGCGCGGTCGCGTGGTCGCGGGGTGTTCAACGTCGCTCACGAGTCCACCCGTTCGCTGCCCTTGCACGAGGCGGCGGCCGGGAAGGGATTGGCCGGCGTGGGTGCGCGGATTACGGGGCAGTCGTGCTCAGGCGGCAACGCCGTCGAGGTTCTGCACAACGGCGATGAAGCTTACCCTGCCATGCTGGCGGGGATCGACGCGGCCCGCGAGCAGATCTGCTTCGCCACCTACATCCTGCGCGCGGACGCGATGGGGCAGCGCTTCATCGATGCGCTCGTGCGGGCGGAGTCACGCGGGGTGCGGGTGTTGGTGCTGCTCGATGGCGTCGGTGAGCTGTACGCGCGCGGCCGCCCTCGATCCCTGTTGCGCCGAGCAGGGGTGAATGCGGTCAGCTTCCTGCCGCCAGGCCTTCGCTTCCCCGGGTTCTCCCTGAACTGCCGCAACCACCGCAAGCTGCTCACCTGCGATCACGAGGTGGCTTTTGTCGGCGGCATCAACATCGCCGAGGACAATTGCGAACACGGACGGCACCCGCGAGAGATCAGCGACGTGCACTTTCGGTTGACGGGCCCGGTAGCGCGCGAGATTCAGGCCGTGTTTGCCCGCGATTGGCAGTTTGCGACGGGCCGCCCACCGCCCCCGATGCCGATCGCGTTCGCCCAGGCGCCAGGGGCGTGCGAGTGTCGCGTGGTGGCTGATGGGCCCGATGAGAGCATCGACTCCCTGGCTCTGCTGATCCTCGCTGCGATCGGTGCGGCGCGCTCGTCGATTCAGATCATGACGCCCTACTTCTTGCCGAACCGGCAAATGGTGGCAGCACTGCAGGCGGCCACCCTGCGTGGCGTGCGGGTGCAGGTGGTGTTGCCGGCGTCTAACAACCTCCCCATCGTGCACTGGGCCAACCGCAACGTGTTGACCGAGCTCACCGCCTGGGGAGTAAGGGTCTACTACCAACCGGCGCCCTTCGCCCACAGCAAGCTGCTGTGCGTAGACGACGATTACAGCTTGATCGGTTCTGCCAACCTCGATCCGCGCAGTTTGCGCCTGAACTTCGAAATTGCTGTCGAGGTGTTCTCCCGCAGCCTGAGCGAGCGCCTGCGCAGGCACATCGAGGAGACCATCCGGCGCAGTGAGGCGCCTGCCCATGAACCCCTCTCCGCGCGGCCCGTGCCCGTGCGCCTGCGCGATTCCCTCGCCGCGCTGCTGAGCCCTTACCTGTAAAGAGACTTGGGTTTGCCGACGGCGTACGCAGTGCGGCATGCTACTGTCGTCGCTCGCCATATTGAGCGATCGTGTCAGGCGCGAGGTTACGGCAAGAGCGTGATCCAGTTCACGAGGCCTGCCTTCACCCGTACGACTAGGCCGCACATCCACAAAATGTAGCTTGCCTATGCGGGCCGACTCGCGCTTCCTTAGGGTCGTTCCCTTAAACGCCCTCCTATCTCCTGACTGGCGCCCTGCGGTGCCGCTCACCGCCAATGGGCAGAGGACTTCGTGCTGAGTAAATCAGCCCCATCATCCCTCGCGCTCGGCGCGCTTTCGGCATTCCTCTTGCTCGTGGGACTTCAGCTCGCGCCATCGCCGGCGATGGCTGAGGACGGGGTAGTGATGTTGCCGCCCGCCGGTACGGTCACCCAACTAAAGCAGCGAGCAGAGTATCTGCCCGTGTCGGCGGTTCCCGAGTTCGATGCGAACGCCCTGGCATCCGCCGAGTTTCAACCGTGGGATCCGGCGTGGGAGCAGTCGGCGCCGCCGATGTGGGTACGCCTGAAGGTGAGGCCGCAAGATGGGGGCAGAGTGGATTGGTGCTTGAAGCTAAAGCGTCGCTTCTTTCCCCGACTCGACGTTCATGTGCTGCGCTCTGACTACAGTCCCCTTGAGCGCTACGCACTGGGCTTCAACGAGTACACGCCCGGTCGGATCGAGGCCCAGGCCTTCGTGCTTCCTGTGCCTCTCGCAGGCGCCGAGGAACGGGTGGTCCTGCTTCGCGTTGAGACGGTGCAGCAGTCCCTTCGATCCCTGAGCCTCATGCTCGAGGACGAGCTCACGCTCGCGCAGCGCCGGCACACCAACCTGTGGGGTTTCGGGCTCTACTTCGGGTCGGTCATCGCCCTGCTTGTGTACAACTTGCTGCTCTACCTGAACTTGCGCACGCCCGGGCATCGCGTGTACGTGGCCACCATTCTCACGGTAATGCTGTTTATGGGCATGGACACGGGGCTGCTGCAAGGCGTCTTGCCCGCGGCGATTCGTCCCTACGAGGCGAAGATCTACAGCGCGCTCGCGGCCTTGATGATGACCGCATCGATCGTGTTCTTCCAAGTATTCACCAGCATTGGCCAGCACAAGGTCGTGGGACGAGCAGTGTTGCACGCTATCAACACAGCCCTGCTCGCGCTCGTCGTTCTCGCCATCTTCGGTCCCCTGCAGTGGATCGGGTGGGTGGGGCCAGCCACTCAGATCGCCATATCCCTCGCCACCTTCGTCTTGCTCGGTTGCAGCGTCCTGTCGAGCCTGCGCGGCTCGCGCGAAGCGCTCATCTTCACGGTTGCGTGGAGCGCCTTCCTCGGTGGCAGTCTCGTGCGGTCGTTCGTGGGCACCGGGCTGCTGCCGCAGGTGCCCGCGGCGGAGTACATGGTTTACGTCGGCAGCGTGGCCGAAGCGATGATCCTGGCGCTCGGCCTCTCGATGCGCGTCGGCGAGCTTCGAGAGAGGCACCGGCTCGCAGAGGTAGAGCGGGAGCGAGCCGTGTACATCGCCAATGCGGACATGCTCACGGGGCTACACAACCGTCGCTTCCTGAGCGAGTTCCTCACCGAACTGTTCGTCTCGCTGGAGCTGGTGCCGCCAAGCGGTGCGCTGATCCTCTTCGACCTCGACCATTTCAAGCGCATCAACGACACGCACGGTCACGATGCGGGCGATGCCGCGTTGGTGGCGGTGGCGGACCGCTGCCTGGGGCACCTGCGCGAAGTCGATCTCATCTGTCGTCTAGGAGGCGATGAGTTCGCCGTCGTCCTGCATGAGGTTGAGGGGGAGGAGGCGCAGCAGGCGGCGGAGCGACTTCACGCAGCGATCACCGAGAATCCGGTCAAACACGGGGATCTGCTCATTCCGGTCGGCGTATCCATGGGCGTGCTCGCGCCCTTGCAGGGCGCCATGGATGAAGCCAAGGCGCTCAAGTGGGCAGACGAGGCGCTCTACGAAGCTAAGCGTGCGGGGCGCAACCGAGTCCACCTATACCGTGAGCCGGGGGCCGGTGATGACGCAAACGCATCGGAGGTTGAGGATGTTGGCTGATCGGTGCAGAGAGATCGATACCGCGATCGTCGGCGGGGGGGTGACGGGCATGTATTGCGCGTGGCGCCTGATGGAGGACCCTTCGCGGCGGGCGTCTTCCGTCGAGGTGTTCGAGCAAGGTACCCGCACGGGCGGTCGACTCTGGTCGGTCACGCTCGGCGAAGAGCAGGCGATCCCCGCGGAGCTGGGGGGCATGTTCTTCAGCGATGCTCAAGATCTCGTCTATCGCCTGTGCAGCAACGTCCTGGGGTTGAAGCGCCAGGCGGTCACGCCGCACAGCGATCTCGCCTGGCTGCGCGGGCGACGTTTCTCCCTGCGAGATTTTGCCGAACCCGGCGTGCTTCCGTACGCCTTGAGTGAAGATGAGCAGGGTCTGCAGGGACACGAGCTGCTGCTGCTCGCCGTGCGCCGAATCGTGCCGGGCCTCGATACCGTGTGGCCGCTGAATCCAAGCGCCAGCCTGAGCGATACAGTGCGCTTGCTTCGTGAAGCGAGCTTCGATGGAGTTCCCCTGTATCGATGGGGATTTTGGAATCTGCTGGCGCGCGTGATCAGCAACGAGGCGCGGATGTGCCTAAGTGACACGCAGGGTACCTACGCGTTGTACTCCAATTGGAACGCGCAGGAGGCAGTGTTCTCTGTGCTGTCAGACCTTACGGGGAACTGGTTCCGCCTGCCCGATGGCTACGATCAGCTGCCCCACGCCCTGCAGGGGCGGGCGGAAGCTGCGGGCGCGGTCACGCACTTGGAGCATCGCCTGCTCGAGGTGAGTGACGTCGCGACCGATGGCTACCGCACCCTTCACTTTGCCGTAGGCGATGGTTGCGTGCAGGTGCGCGCGAAGCGCGTCATCCTAACCCTGTCGAGCGGTGCCCTCCAGCGCCTAGTGTGGTCGATCAGCGATGAGTTCCAAAAGGCGCTCGCAGCGAGCGACGGTGTTGCGGCTTCGAAAATATTTCTCGCCTATGAGAACCCGTGGTGGGAGCAGGTGTCCTCGGGGCCGGGGCACATCGGTCTCGGCCAGTTCAGCGCTTCGCACACCGACCTTCCAATGCGTCAGTGTTTCTATCTAGGGCAGGACGAGAAGAGCGGGCAAGCGCTTCTGCTTGGCAGTTTCCCAGATATGCGGGCGGTACCCTTTTGGGCTGCGCTTAGGAACGAGGGAAGCGACGAGGTCAAGTTGTCCGGACCTCTCCCAGCCAGGATGGCGGCAGAGCTGACACGCCAGCTGTCGGAGCTCCACTCAGTCGAGGTTCCCGAGCCTTTAGCGGGAGTATTCGTCGACTGGGACCAAGCCCCCTACTTCGGTGGGTGGCATGCTTGGAGGGTGGGTGCGGAGGCTTGGCGCGTCGCGGAGCGGTTGCGCGCTAGCCAAGATGATCCCGGCCTGCATGTCTGTGGAGAAACCTATGGCGCCTGGCAGGGCTGGGTCGAAGGAGCGCTCACGAGCGCTGAGGCGCTGCTTAGCGGACCTTTCGGGTTGGCCGCCCCAACGTGGTTGGCGGGTTCGGACTGTCTAGCGCCCTATCAATTCCACTCGGAATTGTCCTTAGCTTTACCTTGAGGAACTCAACGATGGCAGAGCAACTGAAGATCCTGGTGAAAAACTTCGGAGAAGACCCCCAGCTGCGTGATCGCTTCAAGCAGGATCCAGAAGGAGTCATGCAGGAGCATGGCCTTAGCGATGAGCACAAGGACATCGTGCGCAAGGGCGACCACGATGCCATCAAGGTAGCGGCAGGCGAAGGCAGCGTTCACGCTGACTTCCTGATCATCTAGCGCCCGCGGCATTGCAAGGTGGGTTCGCTGTACCTGATCGGCACGGGCATTCGCCTGACCGGGCAGCTGACGCTTGAGGCGCGCAACGTGCTGCGAGGTGCAGACGTTGCCTTCGCCCTCGCAGGCGACAGCTTGGCCTTGGCTTATCTGCGGGAGCTCAATCCTCGTATCGAGTCCCTGGAGGATTGCTATCGCGGTGGGCGAACCCGCGACGAGAGCTATGAGATGATGGTCGAGCGGCTGTTAGCGCCGCTCGACGACGCTCGCACCGTATGTGCCGCCTTCTACGGCCACCCCGGCGTCTTCGTCTGGCCCTCCCACGAGGCCGTGCGGCGCGCTAGGCAGGCTGGCCATTGCGCTAGCATGCTGCCCGGCGTCTCCAGCGAAGATTGCTTGGTGGCCGATCTTGGCGTCGACCCCGGAGTCAGCGGCATGCAGACCTACGAAGCCGGTGATTTCTTGGTGTACCGGCGCGCCTTCGACGCTCGTGTGCCGTTGGTGCTTTGGCAAGTAGGTGCCTTAGGTGATCGGCGATCGACCTTTCGCCTCGACCCGAAATGGCTACAGGCGCTGGTAGCTCACCTTATCACCTCCTACACGCCCGAGCACGAGGTGATAGTGTACGAAGCGGCCGCTTTCCCTCTCGATGCGCCGAGGGTCGACCGCGTGCCCCTGCGAAGCCTGCTCGAGTGTCCCCTGTCGCAGGTGTCCACTCTGTACGTACCGCCGTTGGCGGCACCGGAGCTAGATGTGGTGCACCTGCGAGCGCTAGGTCTCGATGAGACTGAGCTGGTGGAAGCCGTGTGGCAACGCCATCGGCGCGCCCTCGCCAGCTAGCGTCCTAGTGGGCCGCTTGGTAAATGAGGTGCTACTCGCCCTTCGGGTCTGCCCCTACGCAGACTGAGCGTTACCTTATTCCCAAGCGGCTCACTAGTTGTCCTGAGTTAGAAGTTCGTTGATGAATTCGCACGCGAGTTTTTGTCCCTGAGCGCGGCGCGAGGACGAGCGTGGCAGGTCCCACGGGAGGAGGCGAAACGTGTTCAGGGGCGAAAAGGTGCCGCTAAGTCATCAACGAACTTCTAACTCAGGACACTAGCCTGCTTTATTCATGAGGTGTGGCGTTGAGCCCCTGAGATGAGATCGTAGGGCGTTGACCGCAGCTGAGCGAGTGCCTGTGAGGCGTTCTCAGGGTTGAGGCCGGCGTTTTCCGAGTGTTGGGGTC